>NZ_JBFLUG010000167.1:0-13461 GCF_041008525.1 Parafrankia sp. FMc2
GACCGGCCGCTTCTTCTGCGAACCCACGACACAGTCCTGACCGGCAGAGGGACGGGAAGACCTGCCAGCCCAACCCTCTCACCCAGACACGAAACATGCCAGGACTAAGCGGCGACAGTCTACTAGGAACATGAGGAACGTAGCTATCGATGCTTCGCGGCGCCGACCCGGCGGGCACCGGACAGGCGTCAACCGGGCCCGAACCGCCCGCCTCTCCGGACCACCGTCTCAGCTCCAGCCCGCGGCCCGTGCCGCCGCAGGCCGGTACTGCGCGGGTATCGACTGCTGCCCATCCGCGGGCCACGTTCCAGGTGCGAGTGATGGCGGCGGTACCGCCGCTGGTGGCACCGGCGCCAGGGCTGGCCATGATGGCGGCAGCGATGCCGGTGCCGACGGCATCGTCTCGCCCGCGGTCCGCACGGCACCGGTGACTGCGCGCCTCGCCCGCGCTGCCCCCGCGAGCCCCGGCCGCCCCGTCGGCACCCGACGTGAGCTCAGCCAGTCCTCGACTGCGTCCATGACCACCGTCATCGCCATGAGCGCGAGCGGAAACAGCAGAACGATGAAGATCACCTTGCGGTACCTCACAGTAGGGACGAAATCCTCGGATTGCGAAGGGATAGCCCAGATGTGCTAGCCCGTTCGGGTAGTCCCATTTCCGCAGCGGCAGGTTACGAGCTCTGACCAATCGAAGGGACAACCTGGCATAGGCGCAGGCGTCAAGCCACCGGCGACTACAGGGACGGTGCACCAGCACACCCGCCGACGCCCCCGAAGGCAAGGCCCCTATCCGGTTGTGGTGGTCAGGCTGGAAGGCGTACCCGGGAACGCGTAATGCGGACCAGCGACGGCTGGGGTGACGAACATCGCACTGACGGCCGCGGGCGGGAACAATCCGGAAACATTCCCGCTGCCCACGTTTCCGGAATCCTTGGGAGCGCCGCTACCCGGCGGATTCCGGCGTCCTGCCGGCGACCGCCTTACCCGCGACCGCCTTGCCTGCGACCGCCTTGCCTGCACCGGCTGGACGCACCGGCGGGGCCGACCCTGTCGGTCACTGCATCAGCCCGCCGGCCGGCCGGTCCCACGCGCCGGATCGGCGATCACTGCTGCCAGCTCGGCGAAGGCCGCACCGGTAGCACCGGGGGCACTGGGGGCGGAGCCGGGTTCGGCCGCGACGATCGTCGGCGTGACCCAGCGGGCCGACAGCACGCGGGACCGCAGTACCGGTTCCAGGTCCGCACGCAGCAGGCCGGCGATCTGACCCAGATACCCGCCGAGGACGACGGTGGGAACGTCGAACATGTTGACGACGCTGGCCAGCGCGATACCGAGGGCCCACGCCGCCACGCCGACGGCCTGACACGCCTCCCGATCGCCGGCCGCCACCCGCTCGGCCAGGAGTTCGGACGGGGCCGTGGGGCCCAGCCCGGCCGCGGCGAGGATCATGTGCCGCCCGGCGTAGCGCTCCAGGCAGCCGGTCGACCCGCACAGGCAGCTCGGGCCGTTGGGGTCGACACAGACGTGCCCGATCTCGCCGGCCCAGCCGTGGGAGCCGGTGATGACCGCTCCGTCCCGGACCACGGCGCCGCCGATGCCGATCCCGCCCGACAGGTAGACGAAGTCCGGCACCGGCCCCGGCCGTCCCGGCGCGTTCTCGGCGACCGTCCTCGCGGCCAGGTCGGCCTCGTTACCGATCGTCAACGGCAGGTCGGCGAGCGTCCCGGAGGCCAGCAGGTCGGCCGGCCGGATGTCCGACCAGCCGAGGGTCGGTGCCCGCAGCAGCAGCCCGTCCTCCACCGCGACGAGGCCGGGCAGGGCGAGCCGGGCTCCGATGAGGGCGGCACCGCCGGGCACCCGGGACAGGACGTCGCGGCCGGCAGCGTCGAGGCGACGCAGCACCTCCCCCGGTGGGCTCGCGACGAGATCTCCGCTTTCGACCCACTCGGCGAGAACCTGGCCGCGCAGGTTGATCACCCGGGCGGCCAGGAAACCGGCGTCGACCTGGAGCCCCAGAGCCGCGATCCGCGAACCCGGGGCCAGTGGTGTCGCGGGGCGACCCCGGCGGGGCGCGGGCCGGTCCAGCTCGCCCGGGCCCCGCTCACCCGGGCCCAGTTCGTCCACGATGCCGCCGTCGACGAGCTCGTCGACGAGGCGTGAGGCGGTGGCCCGGGTCATCGAGGTCGCCCCGGCGACGTCCGCCCGCGAAAGGTACGCCGACGCGGCGACGGTGCGCGCGACCAGGGCGAGGTTGCTCTCCCGCAGGGTCGCCTGCCGGGCCCCACTCGTCGGTTGCGGACCGGACAGCTCCAGGGGCACAGGTTGACGCTACCGCGGCCCCCAATTATGTTTTACCGAGATACTAAAGACGCGGATCGGAGCAGCGATGCCACGACAGCCCATCCCCGCGGACAGGTTCTCCTTCGGCCTGTGGACGGTCGGCTGGACCGGCACCGACCCGTTCGGCCTGCCGACCCGGACAGCCCTCGACCCGTGGGAGTACGCCGACCGGCTCGCCGAGATCGGCGCCTGGGGCATCACCCTGCACGACAACGACGTCTTCCCCTTCGACACCGACGACGCCGCCGCCCAGCGGGCGTGCCGCCGGCTGAAGGAAGCCACCGACGCGTCCGGCCTGGTCATCGAGATGGTGACCACGAACACCTTCACCCATCCCGTCTTCAAGGACGGCGGCCTGACCTCGAACGACCGCGGCGTGCGCCGGTTCGGCCTGCGCAAGGTGCTGCGCGCCGTCGACCTCGCGGCCCAGCTCGGCGCGACCACCTTCGTGATGTGGGGCGGCCGGGAGGGCAGCGAGTACGACGGGTCGAAGGACGTCCACGCCGCCCTGGAACGCTACCGGGAGGGCCTGGACACCGTCGCCGGCTACATCCGGAGCCAGGACTACGACCTGCGGATCGCCCTCGAACCCAAGCCGAACGAGCCGCGCGGCGACATCTTCCTCCCCACCGTCGGACACGCCCTGGCACTGATCGCCGAGCTCGAGCACGGCGACATCGTCGGGCTCAACCCGGAGACCGGGCACGAGCAGATGGCCAACCTCAACTACACCCACGCCCTCGGCCAGGCGCTGTGGAGCGGGAAGCTGTTCCACCTCGACCTCAACGGCCAGCGAGGCCTGAAGTACGACCAGGACCTGGCCTTCGGGCACGGCGACCTCGTCTCGGCGTTCTTCACCGTCGACCTGCTCGAGAACGGCTTTCCCGGCTACCCTGACGGCCCCCGGTACACCGGCCCTCGCCACTTCGACTACAAGCCGTCGCGGACGGAGGGCATGACCGGCGTCTGGGAGTCAGCCCGCGCCTGCATGTCCACCTACCTGCTGCTCGCCGAGAAGGCGGCGGCGTTCCGCGCCGACCCCGCCGTCCAGGAGGCAATGGCCCACTCCGGCGTGTTCGAGCTCGCCGAGCCCACCCTCTCCCCCGGCGAGACCGCGACCGACCTGCTCGCCACCGACGACGGCTTCGACCCGGCCAGGGCGGCCGAGCGGGACTTCGGTTTCGTCCGGCTCCAGCAACTGGCGATCGAGCACCTCCTCGGCTCGCCGGCCCCGACCCCGATCCCGGCCGCGACCGGGGCGGCGGCCGCGGCCCGCTCAGCTGGCTGAGTCGGCCCGACGGCATGGCGCTCGTCGCGGGAATCGACTCCTCCACCCAGTCGTGCAAGGTCGTCGTCCGGGACGCCGCCTCCGGCGCCCTCGCCCGCCAGGGGACGGCACCCCATCCCCCCGGGACGGAGATCGACCCCGAACACTGGTGGACGGCCCTGCTCACCGCGGTCGAGCAGGCAGGCGGCCTCGGTGACGTCGCGGCCGTCTCGGTCGCCGCCCAGCAACACGGGATGATCCTGCTCGACCGCGACGGACGGGTCATCCGGCCCGCGCTGCTGTGGAACGACACCCGATCCGCCCCGGCGGCGGACGACCTCGTCGCCGAGCTCGGCGCCGAGCGGTGGGCGGCCGCGGTCGGCCTGGTCCCGGTCGCCTCGTTCACCGTCACCAAGCTGCGCTGGCTCGCCGACCACGAACCCGACGCGGCAGCCCGGATCGCCGCGGTCGTGCTGCCCCACGACTGGCTGACCTGGCGTCTGTCCGGCGCCCGGTCGCTGGACACCCTGCGCACGGACCGCTCCGACGCCTCCGGCACCGGCTACTTCGACGCCGCCAGCGGCGCCATCGGCGCCTACCGGCGGGACCTGCTGGCCCTGGCGCTGCGTCGCGAACCCGGTGACGTCGGACGGATCGTCCTCCCGACCGTCGCCGGCCCCGAGGACACGGTGGGACGGGGCGACACCGCCAACGGCTGGGGCCACCTGCTCCTGGGGCCGGGGTGCGGCGACAACGCCGGGGCGGCCCTCGGGCTGGACCTGCGGCCGGGCGAGGCGTTCATGTCCCTGGGGACCTCGGGCGTCGTCGCCGCGGTCGCCACCGCCGCGACGCGGGACAGCACCGGCTCGGTGGCCGGCTTCGCCGACGCGACCGGCCGCCACCTGCCGCTCGCCTGCACCCTCAACGCCAGCCGCGTCCTCGACGCGACGGGAGCCCTGCTCGGCGTCGACCACGACGAGCTCAGCAGGCTCGCACTCAGCGCCCGACCGGGTGCCGCGGGCCTGGTGCTCGTGCCCTACCTCGAGGGCGAACGCACCCCGAACCTCCCCACCGCCACTGGCTCCCTGCACGGCCTCACGCCGGCGTCGATGACCCCGGCGAACCTCGCCCGCGCCGCGGTGGAGGGCGTGCTCTGCCTGCTGGCGGGCTGCCTCGAGGCCCTGCGCGCCCAAGGTGTACGCATCGACCGGGTGACGCTCGTCGGCGGCGGCGCCCGGTCACGTGCCGTCCAGGACATCGCATCCGCGATCCTCGGGGTGCCGGTGACCGTGGCCGCACCCGGTGAGTACGTCGCCGACGGCGCCGCCCGGCAGGCCGCCACCGTCCTGGCCCGCGCCAACGGCACCGCGCCGCCGTCCTGGCCCCGCGCCGCCGCCGTCACCCGCACGGCCGAGCCACTCCCCGCCGTCCTCGAGCGGTACCGGCAGGTGGCGGCGACCGTCGCCACCGTCATCGAGAGCAGACGTGGGTAGGGATCTTCTGGCACCGCTGGTCGCGCGAATGCGGGCGACGCCCTCGGTGGCGGGACGTTCGGCCAGACCTCCTGCCCGAACCGCGCGCTGCCGCGCTGCCATGGTCCGAACCGGAGGGTAATATGGAGCTTGAGCAACAGCCACCCGGGTCATGACCCGCGAGCCACGCCCATCCCGGGCGAGCCTGTGGCCCTTTTACGGAGCGACCCGATGGACTCCGACAACCCGCTCACCGCGATCCAGCCTGAACCGGCCGCGCTCGGCCGATACTACGGCTCCTGCAATGGCAAGGCCGCCCTCGCCCGCGAGACCAGCCCTGGCAGCTGGCAGGTCAAGGTCCGCGACCCGATCAACCGCCTGGCCGGCCACGACGGCTGGATGATGCTCGGCACCGGCTGGAGCACACTCGCCGAGGCCCGCGCGGCCACCGGGCTGTCCTAGTCTCCAACCATGTGCCCGCCCCTCCCATCACGGTCAGAGCGGCCGCCGGGCGGTCCTCAGGATCCGGGCCATCGTTGCCGGCTGGAGCAGGGTCTCCGGCCTGTCGACGAGATTCGCCAGGCGCATGAACGCCCGGGTGACCGCCGGGTCCACGCCGGCGGCCACGTGCGCGCGCCGCACGTAGGCGTTGACGAGGCGGGTCCACTGCGCGCCGAGTCAGCGCCCGTCCAGAGGCGTCGCCGAGCGCATCGCCGATCCCTCCCCGAGAGCCGCCGTGAGCCCGTTCAGATGGAGTCCCGTGCCCCCCGCAGGTGCGCGACGTCGTCCGCGCCATCCCCGGTCATCACCAGCAGGACGTACTGCTCGGTCCACGTCAGCTTCGTGCCTGCCTCCTGCTCCTGGCTGTCCCGCAGCCCAACGCTGACCAACGACACCCACCGCACCTGGTCGTTGACGACCGCCTCGTAGGTGAACACAACCAGCCGCCCGGGAACCAACTGGAGGGTGTGCGTACGGCGCTCGATCCGTTCGACCGAATCCCCGATCCGCATGGTGCTGCGCAGAAGCTCGGTACCGCCGAGGCTGACGTCATACCGGTTGCCCGGGTCGGCCTTTCCCGGCAGGCGCACCCACCGGGCACGCCGGTCCGACTCCGCGAAAGCGGCATAGACCGCCACCGGCGGCGAACTCAGCTCGTGGTCGAGGGCGAATGTGCCATGGAGGGGCTCGTCTGCGGTCACGGCCGCAAGCCTATTCCCGCAGCTGCGGGCTACCGCCGCCCCTGACACCCTCGCTATGCGGCCGTGGTGGTGACACGCCCGGACGCGTTCCTGGCGGCGGCATCATCGAGACCAAGCCGTGACGGTGCTGGTCGTGGTGCTGGTAGCGAGGGCGAGAGGGGACAGCAGCGTTGGATACCTTTTCAGGCGCAAAGGGCTCACCGTCGCCGAACACGCTCCGATCGCGATCCACGCCGGCATCCGACGCGCCGCCGCCCCGTCTGACGACCACGACCGGAACCGGGCTCCGCCACTGACCGCGCCACGGCAGAGCGGCTCTACGGCTCTACGGCTCTACGGCCGACGCTGGGACTCGGATGCCAGCCCCGGAGCACCGGCCGCCCGCAGGCGGCCAACGCCCTCGACGGTCCGACCATGTCCGGGCTCGGTCACGCCTTCGAGCAGGCCGAGAAGGACGACGACGTCCGTGCCGTCGTTCCGACCGCCGCCGGTGACCGCGTCTTCTGCGCCGGCCTGGACCTCAGGGCGTTCCTGGCGGGCAGTCTCTCCGACATCTCCGGCCTCGGGCTCGGCATCTTCACCAGGCGGACCTTCCCCAAGCCGATCATCGAGGCGATCAACGGCACGGCTGTCGGCGGTGGCCTCGAGCTGGCCCTGGCCTGCGATCTCCTCGTGGCTGCCGAGACCGCCAGGTTCGGCCTGCCGGAGGTCAGCCGTGGCCTGATCGCCGCGGAGGGAGGAACCAGGCTGCCCCAGCGGATCCCGCTCGCCCTGGCCCTCGAGCTCGGGCTGACCGGTGCCATGGTCAGCGCGGCCAGGCTGAGCGAGATGGGGCTGGTCAACCGGGTCGTGCCGGCGGCGGAGGTGCTTCCGACGGCGCTCGAGCTGGGCGGTCAGATCGCCGCGAACGGTCCGCTGGCCGTGCGGGTCACCAAGGATCTGATGGTCGGCGAGCTGGCCGCGGCGGACTGGGGCGGCATCGCGGCGGCCGTGGCGCCGGTGTTCGGCAGCGAGGACGCCCGTGAGGGAGCCCGCGCGTTCGCGGAGAGGCGCGCTCCACGCTGGATCGGCCGCTGACCGGGCGGAGGCCTGCCCCGGCGATCATGTCGACCATGGCGAGGAGCAGCGAGGCCCGGATGCGGGTGGTCCCGGGCACGAACGACTCCGGGCACACGGGCGCGGTGGCTGTCACGGGTGGGCCGCCGGGCTCCAGCGCGAGGGCCAGCAGCCGGGCGAAGTGGTGTGCCGTGGCCGTCATGCCGGTGTGTTCAGGCGCATCGCGTCACGCCGGGCGATCCGCCACTCACCGCCGAGCCGGACGAGCTCGTCGTGGTACCTCCCGACGATCGCCGGCACGAGGCCCCGACTCCCGAAGCGGAAGAAGACGTAGTCCGAGATCGACCGGGCCACGTCCCCGTCCGACCGAACGACCACGTTGCCCATCAGGTGCCTGCCACGCTGCTCCGGTCGCCCCTGCATGCTCTGGAAGTACTCGAGCAGCGCCTCCGGACCGCGGACGCTCCGGTCGCCGTGGGTGAGGACGCCGTCCGGGGTGAACAACGCCACCACCCCGGCGAAGTCGGCGTCGTCGCACCGGTGGCAGTAGCGGGCGAGGGTCGCCTGGACCGCGAGCTCGTCGAGGAGCGTGGAGCCGCCCACGTCAGGCCATCGTGTAGGGAGATGGGCCTCACCCGCCGCGACGTCGACGAGTGGACGGTCCACAGCCAGGAGCGCGCGCTGGCGTCCATCGACTCCGGGGCGTTCACCGACGAGATCGTCCCCCTCGACATCACCCGGCCCGAGGGCACGACCGTCCGGTTCGACACCGACGAGCACCCGCGCCGCGGCACAACCCTCGAGCGGCTCTCCGGGCTGCCGCTGCTGCACCCCGAGATCCCCCACGCGACCGTGACGGCGGCGAACTCCGCCGGTCTCAACGACGCCGCCGCGGCCGTGACCCTGACCAGCGACGGGTACGTCGCCGCCCACGGGCTCACCCCGCTGGCGCGGGTCCGGGCGTGGGCGACCGCCGGCGTCGAGCCCGCGCTGACCGGCCTGGCACCCACCCTCGCGATTCCCAGGGCACTCGACGGGGCCGGCCTCACCCTCGGCGACATCGACCTGTTCGAGGGCGTTGTCCCGCCACGCCGACGTGGCCGCCGCCCACAACGGCTGGGAGACCGCCCAGCGGTTCCTCGAGATGGGAGCCGCCGGCCACGAGACCGTGGCCAAGGGCATCCCCAACGGCCTGATGGCTCTGACCAGATTCCCCGACCAGCGCCGCGCTCTGCTCAACGACCGGTCATTACTCCCGAAGGCCGTCGAGGAAACCCTGCGCTACGACGCACCGTCACAGCTGCGGGGCCGCACGACGACCCGCGACGTCGAACTGCACGGCACGACCATCCCGGCTGGCGAACGGGTCATGCTCATCACCGGTTCCGCGCTGCGCGACGACCGCGTCTACGACGAGCCTGACCGCTTCGACCTGAACCGCACCCAGGACCCGTCCACCCTCTTCTTCCGCCTCGGCATCCACCGTTGTCTCGGTGCGCACCGCGCCCGGATGGAGATGCGGGTCGCCTTCGACGAGATCCTCAACCGTTTCCCCGACTTCGACGTGGACGAGTCCCGTGCGCAGCGCCACGTCGTCAGCAACGTACGGGGCGTAAGCGCACTGCCGTTCAGGCCCAACCACAGATCCGGTCGGCGGTGAGCCGCGCTGGTCGCGGGCGGCCCGATCGGGACTGTGACAGTGGATGGATGCCGGCGGCTGCGTCGAGGCGGGATCGCTCCCGTCGCGCATCCGCATCCCGGCCAGGAAATGGCCGTCCGCGTGGCTACACTCGGTCTCACGTTGGCACCAGACATCACGATCCAGTTCGTTGCTCTATTCTTTGAGCGACATTTCCGGCCGGTAGACCGCAAGTTTTTCCGACGGCTTTCGTTTGGCCTCGTACATGGCGAGGTCAGCGTGGTGTAACAGTATGTCCGCGGTCACCGGTTCGGCCGTGTCGGTGGCGACGGCCAGGCCAACGCTGGCCTCGATCCGGTACGGCTGTCCGGCAATGACGCGCGGCGCCTGGATCGCCTCGGCAATACGCCGGCCCAGCTCCTCCGGCTCCACCACTCTGTCGGTGAGGAGAACGGCGAACTCGTCACCGCCGAGCCGAGCGACCGTATCAGAGACCCGTACACATTCCGTCATGCGTGTCGCCGCAATTCTCAGCAGTTCATCGCCCGCCGCGTGCCCGAGGGTGTCGTTAACACATTTGAAGTGGTCGACGTCGCAGAAGAGCAGGGCGACGGGCAGGTGGTCCTGCCGGCGGCGGGCGAGCGCCCACTGGAGCCGGTCGGTGAACAGCAGTCGGTTCGCCAGCCCGGTCAAGGGGTCGTGGAATGCCTGGTAGTGCAGTTGGCGTTGGCTGTCCTGGAGCCGCAGCATCAGACGGGCGTTGGCCATCATCGTTATCATCTGCCGGACGAGTACCAGCAACAACAGGATGAGCAGCGTATAGATCTCCCCGAACCCGAACCGGCCATTCCCGGAGATCTTGAAGAAGAACACCATGGCGACCATCGCGAGCGGAATGTAGGGCAACACCGTGTGTAACCAGATCGCGCGCGGGCCCGTTCGGCGGGTGGGGTTGGTGCGGCTCCATGACGGCGCGAGGCAGGACAGCGCGATCAGCAGCGGGGCGGCCACGGTGCCCATGCGCAGCAGCGGGTCGGGCGTCAGAATGTTGTTCGCCCGTACCACGAGGTACACCCCGGTCGTGAAAGTCATTCCCAGCAGTCCCGCGGCGAGCAGGGCGGCGGCGGTCGGGGACCGTGGCTGACGAAACATCGCGATGAGGATGAGCAGGACGACGACGGTGGCACTGACGATGGCGTCGCCGGTCGCGAAGGCGATCAGGCCGGGCGGGTGGCCCCCGCTCCGAAACAGAACGCCGAGCCCGATCTCCCAGACGAGGACGCCGAGCGATGCGGCCACGAGCACGCTGTCCAGAATGCTGGTCACATGCCAGTGCCGGTCGTTGTGCAAGCCCTGTCCTGTCGCGTCCCGCGTGTGCGGGAGCGGTGTCGAGGGGAACACCAGCAGTGCCGCCAGAACCGCCGCGTAGGGCAGCAGGTAGGGCATGTGTATCCAGCTCACCGGAGGAACGGCTGCGAAGGCCTGATAGTGCTCCAAGGTGAAACGAATTCCGGCACCCATGCTCCCGGTGGCGCCAATACAGGCGATTCCCATGAGCACGCGCCAGCGACGTTCCGGCCCACGGAAGCGCCAGCCACACCACAGGCAGCACAGCCCGGCAAGCAGGAACCCGAGGGTACGGGCGACCATCAGGAGCAGGGCGGCCTCCCGGTCGGGGAGCAAGGCCACCGCGAGGAACAGGGCCGCCATATACCCGGCACAGGCCAGGGTGATCCACCTGAACAGCCGTCGACCGATCGGCCCTCTTGCCGCCTGCGCGGCTACCTGGTCGACCCGCTCGGCGGTGTCTGCCATCTCTTTTCTCGCATCGGTCCGATTGGAAGCGTCCGCGACCGCGAGGCGCCCGACATGCGTTCAACCTCCTCCCCTCGACCCATCGGCGCCCATGCTACGATTCTCTGGTTCTTTGCGCAAAGTCGATCTCGACCGTCGCGCGACGGGACCGAAGGGCATTTCGCGCGCTTCTGTCAGGAGTTCACTCGGTTTGCGAGCAGGCTACGCCCGCGGGTGGCGAGTAGTTCGACAGCCTCACCTGCGGCTACACCGACAGTTCCTGATCAGGGGTGGGTGGCCGGTCAGGCGTGAAGCGCCGGGCCATCCGGAGAAAGGTTTTTCCAATTTCGTCAACACCGAGATCAAAGAGGCTCGTTCTCTCGACGTAGCCGCTCGTTATCGATATCCGCCTCGCTGGGCGCGGGCCGACCGGCGGGCGTCCTCGCGAGACCTTCGAACGCTCGGCCTGCACTCCCCGCGCCGGGGCAGCGGCCTGGCTCGCCACCCGACCGGCGACGCTCCTCGGGCCCTGCCGCCGTCCGCCGCGCGCAGCAGCTGGCGGGCGATGACGAGCTGCTGGATCTGGCTGGTTCCCTCGTAGATCCGGAACAGCCGTACGTCCCGGTGGAACCGTTCCACCGGAACTCCGCGCGTGTAGCCCGCGCCGCCGTGGATCTGGACGGCGCGGTCCGCGAGGCGGCCGACCGCCTCCGACGCGAAGTACTTCGCGCAGGACGGCCCGATCCTGGTGTCGCTGCCGTCGTCGAACGCGGCGGCTGTCTGCTTCACCAGGGCCCGGGCCGCGTACAGATCGGTGGCCGAGTCGGCCAGCAGTCCCTGGATGAGCTGGTGCTCGCCGATCACCTGCCCGCCCTGCGACCGGGTGGCGGCGTAGGAGACCGACTCGTCGAGCAGCCGTTACGCGAGGCCGACGCACCGGGCGGCCCGCGCCCTCCTCGGTGAGCGCGAAGGACGCCGTCCACTCACCCGAAGCGATCCTGGGGAGATACGTCTCCTATACGTCTCCTTCTGTTCGTCGCTGGCGCCCTCCAGGAGGACATGGAGAAATAGTCAAGACTTGTGGGTGATGATCGTTAGGCGGCTTGGGTGACGGGTGTGGTGGTGGGTCGTTCGACGAGCTGGCCTGCTTCGAAGACGGCGCCGGCGCGGACGAGGGCGACGAGGTGGGGTGCGTTGACGGCCCGCCAGCGGGCCTGGGCGGCTTCGATGAGCTTGAACGCCATGGCCAGCCCGGCGGCCCGGGAACCGGGGCCCTTGGTGACCCGGGTGCGGTGACGGACGGTCGCGAAGGTGGACTCGATCGGGTTCGTGGTCCGCAGGTGCACCCAGTGCTCGGCGGGGTAGTCGTAGAACGCCAGCAGCACATCCAGATCGTCGACGATCTTCGCGGTGGCTTTGGGGAACTTCGCCCCGTAGGCCGCGGCGAACGTCTTCACCGCGGCGGCGGCGTGGGTCTTGTCCTCGGCGTTGTAGATCTCCGCCAGGTGCTTCTTCGCCCCGGGATGCGCGGACTTCGGGAGCGCGGCGAGGACGTTCGCGGTCTTGTGGACCCAGCAGCGCTGTTCCGCGGTGGCGGGGAAGACCTCGCGTAGCGCGGCCCAGAACCCCAGCGCACCGTCGCCGACCGCGAGGACCGGTGCGCCCATGCCGCGCCGGGCGCAGTCGCGCAGCAGGTCCGCCCACGACCCGGTCGATTCCCGGTAGCCGTCGGTGAGGGCGACGAGTTCCTTCCGGCCGTCGGCACGCACGCCGATGAGGACGAGCAGGCAGAGCTTCTCCTCGTCCAGGCGGATGTTGACGTGGTGAGGTCGGGCCGGGGCGCCCTGCCGGTGTTTCCACCGGTGGGTTTCCCCGGCCCGCCTCCCGAACCGGACGTGCGCCTCGTCGACGCATCCGGCTCTCCACAAGCCCCGAGGGGTCGGCAGTGGTGTTCTCATGTCGCGTTCGGCCATGGAGACGGGATCTTCGCCCCGCGGTAGCGGTAGCGGGTGGTCCGCACCGCACCAGGGTTGAAAAGGACCACGTCTGTGTCGGCGGGCCACCAGCCGTCGATGGTGAATCGACGGCGTAGTTCCTTCCAGGTGGCGCCGGGGTGCTTGTGGCGTAGCCAGCGGATGACCTGACGCCAGGTGAAGGCGCGCAAATATCCGAAGGCGATGCTGGACACCCCAGCCCGGAAGTAGGCGGTCCACCCCCGCAGTATCGAGTTCAGTCGATACAACAGGATGGCAAACGGCTGGTTGATGTTCTGTCGGCACAGCGTCTTTACTTTCGCGGTCACGGCTTTGAGGGCCTTGCGAGCCGGATAGGTATAGACGTAACGCCGGTTTGTTCCTCGCTTCCGGCGGCGCTGGATGTGCCACCCGAGGAAGTCGAGGCCCTCGTCGATGTGGGTTACCAGGGTCTTTTCCGGCGACAGGCGCAACCCCATCATGGACAAGGCCCCGGCGATCTGCTCCCGCAGGGCTTCCGCGTCGGCTTTGCTGCCCGACACGACCAGGCACCAGTCGTCGGCGTACCGGATCAGGCGATAGTTTGCCTGGCCGTGACGGCGACGGGTGAGCCGATCATTGCGGCTCACCCTGGGCCCGCCCGGAGCCTGGGCGATGTGTTCGTCCAGGACGGCAAGCGCCACGTTGCTGAGCAACGGGGAGAGGATCGACCCTTGCG
>NZ_JBFLUG010000168.1:0-13370 GCF_041008525.1 Parafrankia sp. FMc2
CTTCCCGCCCAGCCCGCCTCCCGCGCCACCCAACCTTCGCTCCGCGGCCGCGGCCGCGGAGCGAAGGTTGGGTGGCGCGGGAGGCGGGCTGGGCGGGAAGGGCGCGCAGGCCGACGGCCAGCGCCGCGAGGCCGACCGGGACGTTCAGGTAGAAGATCCAGCGCCAGTGCCAGTGCTGCGCGATGATGCCGCCCGTCACGGGGCCGAGGGCCAGGGCGAGTGCGACCGCGGCCGTCCACACCCCGGCGCCGAGCTGTCGGCCGCGGTTGTCGACGTCGGTGGCCAGCACCGCGAGGGTGCCCGGCATGATCAGTGCCGCGCCGCCGCCCTGCACCAGGCGGGCCGCGATGAGGATGTCGCCGGAGTTCGCCGAGCCGGCCACCGCGGACGAGCCGACGAAGACCACCAGGCCCAGCAGGAACATCGGCCGGCGGCCGTGCAGGTCGGTGAGCCGGCCGCCGACCAGCAGGAGCGTCGAGAACGACAGGATGTAGCTGGTCGCCACCCATTCCAGCTCGGAGACACTCAGTCCCAGTTCGGACTGCAGCGTCGGCAGGGCGACGTTCAGGACCGTGTTGTCCATGGCGACCACGAAGGCGGCGGTCGCCACCGCCGTCAGCACCAGCCGCGACCGTCCCGAGGCCTGCACCGCGGGGCGGTCGGAGTTCCGTCCCGGAATGTTCACAGCGGAATGTTTCCGTGCTTCTTCGGCGGCATCGACTCACGTTTGGTCCGTAATGCCCGCAACGCCCGGGTGACCTCGACCCGGGTATCGGACGGCGCGATGACGGCGTCGACATACCCGCGGTCGGCGGCCGGGTAGGGCGAGGCGATGCGGCTTCGGTACTCCGCGGCGAACGTCGCCGCCGCCTGGTCGCGTTCGGCGCCGGAGAGCGCGGCCAGCTGCCGGCGGTGCAGGATGCTCACCGCCCCGGTCGCCCCCATGACCGCGATCTCGGCAGTCGGCCAGGCCAGGTTCACATCGGCGCCCAGATGCTTGGAGCCCATCACCGCGTAGCCGCCGCCATAGGCCTTGCGCACCACCACCGTCACCAGCGGCACAGTCGCCTCGGCGTAGGCGTAGAAGAGCTTCGCGCCGCGCCGGATGATTCCCAGCTCCTCCTGCTGTCGGCCCGGCATGTAGCCGGGGACGTCGGTGAACGTGAGCAGCGGAATGTTGAACGCGTCGCAGACCCGGACGAACCGGGCCGCCTTCTCGGAGGCGTCGATGTCGATGACGCCGCCGAGCGCCCGCGGCTGGTTCGCGACGACGCCGACGGAGCTTCCCTCGACCCGGCCGAACCCGCAGATGATGTTCGGGGCGAACTCCGCGGACACCTCGAGGAAGTCGGCCTCGTCGACCACCCGCCGGATCACCTCGGCCATGTCGTACGACTGGTGCTGCGCGTCGGGCACCATGGTGTCGAGTTCCCGGTCGCGGTCGGTCACCGTCAGGGGATCCGGCGGCGCGGCGTAGCTGGGCGGCGGGTCCTCGCAGTTGTCGGGCAGGAAGCCGAGCAGGACCCGAACCCAGTCGAGCGCGTCGAGCTCGTCGGTGGCCAGGTAGTGGGCGTTGCCCGCGACCGTGGCGTTGATCCCGCCGCCACCGAGCTCGTCGAGCGTGGTCCTCTCGCCGGTGACGGCGAACACCACATCCGGCCCGGTGACGAACATGTGCGAGGTGCCGTCGACCATCACGGTGAAGTCGGTGACGGCCGGCGAGTACGCGGCTCCACCGGCACAGGTCCCCATGATCAGCGATATCTGTGGCACCCGGCCCGAGGCCAGCACGTTGCGGCGGCCGATCTCGGCGTAGTAGGCCAGCGACGCGACGCCTTCCTGGATGCGCGCCCCACCGGAGTCGTTGATCCCGATGATCGGGCAGCCGGTCCTGATCGCCAGGTCCATCATCTTGCAGATCTTTCGTCCGTGCGCCTCACCCAGACTGCCGCCGAACACGGTGCGGTCCTGCGCGAACACGCCGACCTGACGGCCGTGTACCGTCCCGAAGCCGGTCACCACGCCGTCGCCGGCCGGCCGGCGGTCGCCGAGGCCGAACTCGTGGCACTGGTGGCGGGCGAGCGCGTCGAACTCGGAGAAGGTCCCCGGGTCGAGGAGCAGCTCGATGCGTTCCCGCGCGGTCAGCCGGTCCGGGGTCTGTTGCCGGTCGGCCGCGTCCCGGGGCCCGGCGGACAGTGGCCGTTCCCCGCGCTGACGCAGCTCCGCCAGCCGGGCCACGGCCGTGGTGCGGCCTGCGGAGTCGGCGATCGTCATCGGTCCACTCCCGGCGTGCTCGTGGTGGTCTCGGAGGCCGCGCCGGCAAGGGAGCTCGCGGCGGCAGCGGAGGCCGTGTCGGCTGAGGCTGCCGCGGCGGTATGGGAGGTCGCGGCGGGGCGGCGAGCGAGGCGCGCGGCGAGATGGCGGGCCACGGCGTCGACGTCCGGCCGATCGACGAGCGAGAGATGATCTCCCGGCACGACCAGGACCTCGAGATCGTCGCAGCATTCGTCCCAGCCCAGCGCCAGGTCGGTGCGGTGGTACCGCTCGTCCAGCGCTGTCATCACCGCCTCGGGCCGTTCGGCCCGGTAGAGGATCACCGGGCCGGCGTACCGCCGGGGTTGGTACCGTTCGGCGATCCGGGCGTCGAGGTAGGACGTGCGCTGGTGGGCGAGCACGCCGGGGCTCATCCCGAGACCGGCGTCCGCGATCGCCCTCGTCAGCAGGTCGACCTGCTCGTCCTCCGGCATCCCGGCCAGGGCGTCGACGGCGACGTCCAGCCTCGTGTCGTAGGTCTGCTCGAGGTAGGACACGAAGCGGGTGAGCCGGGCGGAGACCAGGTCGTGGGCCGACCGGCCGGGCGCCGGTGCGGGCACCGGTAGCGGCTGGATGCTGTCGATCATCGCGACGAGGTCCACCGTCTCACCCGCGTCGACGAGCTGCACCGCCGCCTCATAGGCCAGCACGCCACCGAAGGACCAGCCGGCCAGTCGGTAGGGTCCGGTCGGCTGGAACTCCCGTAGCAGCTCGACGTAGCGGGCGGCCTTCTGTTCGACGGTCCGGATCTCGTCCAGGCGCTCGAACCCGACGCAGCCCAGCCGGTCGGGCAGCTGCGACACCAGCGGGTGGTAGACGCTGGACGTCCCGCCCGCGGGGTGGAACAGGAAGAGCGGCGCTCCGTCGCCGAGCGGGCGCAGGAACCGCACCGGCGAGCCGGTGTCCCCCTCGAACCGGTCGCGCAGCAGGTCGGCCATCGCCGCCACCGTCGGTTCGGCGAACAGCTCGGTCGCGCTGACCCGCGGCCACCCGGCCAGGGAGTCGGCCTGCCCGCCGACGCCGACGCCAGCGGTGGATCGTTCGTCCAGGTGCGCCTGGACCGCCTCGACGAGCCGGGTGGCAGCCGCCTCGTCGCCACCGAGTGCGTGGAACGAGTCGGTGACGCCGATCGCCCCGTCCCGGCCGATCGCGCCCTCCCGGGTCTCCCGGGTCAGGGCCTCGCGCCACAGCACGGCCAGCCACCGCTCGGTGGCGTCGCGAGGACCGACGCGCGACGGGCCGCGCGACGCCACCGGGGACGCCTTCGACAGGCCGAGTTCGCAGGCCACGTGGTGTTCGAAGTCGTTCAGGCTGGCGCCCTGCAGCAGCATCCGGGCAGGCAACGCCACACCGAAGTCCGCCTCGACGGCGTTCTTCGCCCGCATCGCCATCAGCGAGTCGAGACCGAGCTGGGTCAGCGGCACGTCCGGGTCCACATCCTCGACCCCGAAGCCCATGATCGAGGCGAGACGGGCCCGGGTCCGGCCGGTCGCAGCCGCGCGGGCCTGATCGGCGGGCAGTGCCAGCAGCGCGGGCACGCCCATCCAGTCGCCGCCGCTCGTCCGGCCGCCGCCGGTGTCGGCGGACGGGCCGGTGCCCGCACCGGTGGTCCGGCCGGGCCCCGCCAGCTCGGCGAAGAACGGCAGCGTGGCCAGGGCGGGGAACAGCTCGACCGCCGCGGCCACGTTGAGCCCGGTCACCCCGGTCACCGGACGATCGGTGACCAGCACCGCTTCGAGTGCCTCGAAGCCCTCCGCCGGGCTGATCGGCGCGAGCAGCACGTTGTCGTTGTCACGGGCGCCACCGATGCCGGACCACGCGCCCCATTCGATGCTCGTCGCGGGCAGCCCGTCGGCGCGCCGCTGCCGGGCGAACGCGTCCAGCCAGGCGTTCGCCGCCGCGTAGGCGCCCTGCCCCGGCGAGCCGAACAGCGCCGCCGCCGAGGAGAACAGCAGCAGCCAGTCGAGGTCGATGCCCCGGGTGGCCGCGTGCAGCCGCAGCGCACCGTGCACCTTCGGCCGCCAGACCCGGTCGAGACCGGCCCGCTCCAGCCCGAGGACGACAGCGTCGTCGAGCACGCCTGCCGCGTGCGCCACGCCGTACAGCGGGACGCCGCCGGCGACAGCGGCCTCGACCAGCCGCCGGGCGACCGTCGTCTCGGCGATGTCGCCGGTCACCACGACGACGTCGGTACCGGCCCGCCGGAGGTCGTCGAGTTCGGCGTCGGCCGCCGTGGACGGGTCGGACCGGCCGTTGAGGACGACGCGCCGCGCGCCGCGGTCGCCGAGCCACCGCGCCAGCGACAGCCCCAGCCCGGACAGACCCCCCGTGACGACATAGCTGCCTGGACGAACCACCATCCCCGCCGCGTCGCCGGAACTCACCGCGTCACGGGGGCCGGCCGCCCGCACGGCGTCGCCGGCGGTGTGCAGCCGGCCGACCAGGCGGGTGTCGCCGCGCCAGGCGACCTCGTCGTCGGCGGTACCGGCCAGCAGCTCGGCGACCACGGTCTCACCGGCACTGACGTCCGCGTCCACCACGGTCACGGCGAGTTCCGGGTGTTCGAAGGCGAGAACCCGGACGATTCCGCGCAGACATCCACCGGCGGGATCACCGGGCCCGTCAAGCGCCGCCGCACCCTGGGTCACCACCCACAGTCGGATCGGTCCCCGCGGTCCGGCCGTCGCGGCCCGGACCATCTCGGCCACGGCGAACACCAGGTCGGCGGCCGCGGCGGCAGTCGCCTCGACCGGGACCGCGTCGGCCGGGACCGGATCAGCCGGGACAACATCGGCCTCGAGCGGGACAGCCGACGGGCAGACGAGCACCAGGCCGGTACCCGTCCGATCGGGGTCGTCCGCCGGCCGTTCCAGGACGTCGGCAACCCGCCCGACGCCACGGACGGCGGTCACCCGGTGACCTGCCGCCCGCAGCCCCTCCCCGACCTCGACCGCGAGCCGGTCGTCGACGCCGCTGCCGCCACCGCTGACGGCGTCTACGACCAGCCAGGTGGCAGGTGCGGGGCGCGCCGGTTCGACGGGCAGCGGTGCCGGATCCCACCGGGTCTCGTACAGCCGGCGGGCCAGGGGCACGGGCACCGCGGAGTCCGGCAGGGCCCGCAGGTCGACGTCCCGAGCCTCGAGTCGCACCTCCCCGTCCGCGCCGAGCAGCTGCACGGTGCCGCGGAGCCGGTCGGCGTCCACGCGGCGCAGCCGCCCCCGGCAGTGCCCGCCCCGGCCGGGGTCGGCGAGGACGCGCAGCGAGCCGACGCCGACCGGTACGTACCACCGGCGAGCGTCCTCCCCCGGCCCTGCCGGGAGTGACCGGCCGGCGGCCGCGAAGACCTGCAGGCAGAGATCGAGCAGGGCGGGATGTACGACGAACGTGCCGTCCGTCGGAGCTGCCGGGCCGAGGCCGACCCGGGCGGTCGCCCACCCGCCGTCCTGGTCCGCCGACGCGCCGGAGCGGGCCGCGTCGACGCCGGTGAAGGCGGGACCGTAGGCGTGGCCGACCTCGGCGAACAACCGCGGGACGTCCACCTCGACGGCGTCGACCAGCGGGTCCCAGTCGTCGTCCCACTCGAGGGGGTCGCCGACGGTGACCCGCGCGGTGGCGTGCTTCTCCCACGGCAGCGGCGTCCCGGGCCCCGCCCCCGCCCCCGTGGCCGGGCCCGGGCCGGGACCGGCGACGCGGGCGTGGACGTCGACCACCGCGGCGAGCCTGCCGGTGATCGTCACCGACGTCGTCAGCTCGACCCGGCCTTCGACGGACAGCAGTCCGAGCAGCTCGAGGTCGTGCACGCTGACCTGCGCCGGGTCGACGCCGAACGCCTCCGCGGTGGCGGCGAGCACCGTCTCCGCGAACCCCGCGCCCGGCATGACGGCGGCGCCGCGCAGCCGGTGGTCGCCGAGCCACGGAAGCTGGTCCGTGCCGGTGACGGTGCGCCACAGGTGGCGGCCGCCCTCGGGCAGTTCGACCCGCTGGCCCAGGAACGGGTGCTGGCCGGCGGGTGGGAGGACGCCCGCGCCGCGGGCCGGAGCCCGGCCGGCGGGAAGGGGCGGGGTGAACCAGTGGCGGCGGCGGTGCCAGCGGGTCCGCGGCGGCGCTGCCGCCGGTGTGGCGGCCCGGGGGCGGACGAGCGGCACGAGCCGGTGCCGGTCGACGTTCACACCGTGCAGGTCCAGCTGCGCGACGGCGGCGCGTAACGCCAGGTGGTCGTCGGTGTCGCGGCGGCCGAGGACCACCGGCGCCGGCTCCTGCACTCCGCCGGCCCGCAGTGTCTCCCGTATCGAGGCCGCCGCGACCGGGTGCGGCGCGATCTCGGCGACCGTGGTGAAGCCGTCCTCGGCGGCCGCGGCGAGCGCCTGGGTGAACCGCACCGGACGTCGTGCGTTCGCCGCCCAGTACTCGGCGTCGAAGGCGGGCACCGACCTCGGGTCGGTCAACGCGGTGCCGTACAGCGGAATCCGGGGCGCCCGGCCCCGGACATCGGCGAGCGCGGCGGTGAGTTCGGCGAGCACCGGGTCCACCGCCGGCGAGTGCGCCGCGCCCCGGACGTCGAGGGCCCAGGCATCGCGGCCGAGGGCCCCCGCGTGCTCGACGAGCGCCGCCACCCCGGCCGGGTCGCCGGCCACGACACACTGCGTGGGCGAGGAGTACACGGCGACGCCGACACCGGGGTGGGCGTCGCCCTCTGCGGTGATCTTCGTGAGCTCGGCGGCGGACAGCCCCACCATCGCCATCGCGCCGGTTCCGGTGGTCTCCACGGACTCCAGCAGCCGGGAGCGGACGGCCATCACCCGCACGCCGTCGGCCAGGTCCAGAGCGCCGGCGACGACGGCGGCGGCGACCTCACCCATGGAGTGACCGAGGACCGCGCCCGGCACGACGCCGTAGGAGCGCAGCGTCCCGGCGAGGGCGACCTGCATCGTGAACAGCGTCAGCTGCGTGGCGGCGACGCCCTCGATCGCGGCCGTCGACCCGAGCGCCGCACGGACCGAGAACCCGGCCTGCTGACGGGTCAGGACGTCGACCGCGGCGACGATCCTGGCGAAGGTCACGTCCTCGGCCAGCAGGCGGGCGCCCATGCCCCGCCACTGCGAGCCGTAGCCCGAGAACACGAACAACGGGCCGCGGGCCGCCTCCGCTCGCTCCCTGTTTCGGCCGCCTGTCCGTCCCGCCGCCACGACGACGTCGGGTCGTCCACTGCGGTCGCCGCCGGCGGCGACCGTTCGCAGGCCCGCGACAACGCCGTCGAGGTCGCGGCCGATGACGGCGAACGCGGCCGGCCCGTGGTCCCGGTGATGGGCCAGGATGCCCGCCGCCTCCGCGAGCCGCATCGCCGAGTCCGCCGCCTGGGCGTGGGCCGTCGCGGCGAGCCAGTCGGCGAGGTCGCCGGCCGCCGCCCGCGCCCGGTCCGCGGTCAGCCCCGACACCGTGAGCACCGGGCCGGCGGTGGGCACGGCCGGCAGGTCGCCGAGGACACCCGCCGGCCCCGTGCCGTGGTGAGCACCGTCGGCCGGTCCGGCCTCGGTGAGGACGACGTGCGCGTTCGTCCCGCTGAACCCGAAGGCCGACACTCCGGCCGTCGCGCGTCCGCCGTAGCGCGGCCATGGCTGTGGCGCGGGTCCGGTGACGACGCGGAGCCGGGCGGCGGCGAAGTCGATGAACGGGTTGGGGGCGGTGAAGTTCAGGCTCGGCGGGATCTGCCCGTGGTGCAGCCCGAGCACGACCTTGATCAGTCCGGCGATGCCGGCCGCCGCCTCGAGATGACCGAGGTTCGTCTTCACCGAGCCGGTCAGCAGCGGCCGGTCAGGCGGGCGGCCCGCGCCGAGCACCTCGCCGAGGGCGCTGGCCTCGATCGGATCGCCCAGCGGCGTGCCGGTGCCGTGCGCCTCCACGTAGTCGACCTGGTCGGAGGCGATCCGGGCTGCCGCGTAGGCCGTTCGCAGCAGGTCGGCCTGGGCCTGCGGGCTGGGTGCCGTCAGCCCGTTGGACCGACCGTCGGAGTTGACCGCGCTGCCCCGGATGACGGCCAGCGCCGGCCGACGCGCCTGCCTGGCATCGGCCGACCTTTCGAGCACGACGACGCCGCAGCCCTCGCCCCTCGCGATGCCGTCCGCACCGGCGGAGAACGTCTTGCAGCGGCCGTCCGCCGCCAGCGCCCCGCCCAGATCGAAGTTCACGGTCACGGCCGGGGTCAGCAGCAGGTTCACCCCGCCGACGATGGCGAGGTCGATCTCCCCGGCCCGCAGGCTCTGGCTCGCCTGGTGCACCGCCACGAGCGACGACGAGCAGGCGGTGTCGACGGCGATACTCGGCCCGCGCAGGTCGAGCAGGTAGGAGATGCGGCCCGCGGCGATGCTCGGCGCCGATCCGGTCGAGGTCCAGGCATCGATCGCGGTCAGGTCGGCGGTGGTCAGGTACGCGTACTCGGCCACGCTGAGCCCGACGAAGACGCCGGTGCGGGTGCCCCGCAGCGACGACGGCCGGATGGCGGCGTGTTCGAGCGCCTCCCAGACGACCTCGAGCAGAAGGCGTTGCTGCGGGTCCATCAGCTCGGCCTCACGCGGCGTGATGCCGAAGAACTCCGCGTCGAAGCCCTCGACGTCGGCGAGGAAACCGCCCCAGCGGGTCGTGCGGGCGAGCAGCTCCGCCTGCTCGGGCGCCCTGGCGGCGAACGGCGCCCAGCGCTGCGGGGGCACCTCGCCGACACCGGCCTGCCCGGCGGTCAGGGCCGCCCAGAACTCCTCGGGACCATCGCCACTCGGGAAGCGGCAGCCCACGCCGACAACCGCGATCTCCGCCGGCGCGCCGTGCTCCGCGAGCATGCCGTGCTGCACCAGCGCTGGCGGGCGGGTCCCCGTCGTCGGCCCGTCCGCGGGCGGCAGTGCCTGGGTGTCGCCCGTGCCGGTCAGCGCCCGCGCCAGCAGCCGGATGGTCGGGTTCTCCCAGACCAGCGTCGCCGGCAGCACGACGTCCAGGTACTCCTCGATCTCCCCGGTCAGGGCCACCGCGTCCCGCGAGGCGAGGCCCACCTCGTTCAGTGGCTGGTCGGGATCGACGTCGGCCGGGTCGAGCTCCGCGGCGTCGGCGACCTGCGCGACCAGCCAGGCCACCAGCTCGGTCTCGGACGGCCGAGGCCCGGACCCGCTCACAGGTCGCGCCCGATCGAACCCGACCGGATGTCCCACCGGCCGTCGAGGTAGGCCTGCCGGCAGGCCCTCCGCGCGATCTTCCCGCTGGAGGTGCGGGGTACCGAGCCGGGCTCCACCAGCAGGAAGTCGTGCAGGGAGACGTTGTGCTCGGACGACACCGCGGCACGCACGGCCCGGGCGACCGCGCCGGTCTCGTCCGCCGCGCCGTCCGCCGCGTGGTAGCGCTCGGCCACGACAACGACGCCCTCCCCGCCTCCCCCGCCACCGGCGGTCGGCACGGTGAAGGCCGCCGTGCGATGTCGGCCCACGGCCGGATGCGCCTCCTCGACGGTGGACTCGACATCCTGCGGATAGACGTTGCGACCGTCCACGATGATCATGTCCTTGATCCGGCCGGTCACGAACAGTCCGCCCTCGTACCAGCTCGCCAGGTCGCCGGTACGCAGCCAGCTCCCGGTGCCAGGCGTCTCGGCCCGGGCGCCCGTCGCGGCGGTGCGCAGGACCGCCCGGAACACTTCGGCGCTGGTCTGTTCCTGGCGCCAGTAGCCGCGGCCGACGTTGTCGCCGCGGATCCAGATTTCGCCCACCGTGCCGTCCGGCACTGCCTGGCAGGTCACCGGGTCGACAATGCGCAGCTCCTGATCCACCGGGGCGCCGCTGGACACGAGTTCGGTCCGTTTCGCCGCCGGGCCGGCCGGCGGTTCGAGGTGGCCGAGCGCAAGCACGTCGGAGTCGGCGAACACAGTGGTCGGGCCTTCGTCCATCGGGCTCACACAGACCAGCACGGTCGCCTCGGCCAGACCGTAGGTCGGTCGCAACGCCGTCTCCCGGAGCCCGCACTCGGCGAACGCGGCATAGAAACGCCGGAGGGTCCCGGCCCGGACCGGCTCGGCACCGTTCGCGAAACTCCGTACACGGTCCAGACGCAGTTCGGCCTTGTCGGCCGCCTTGACACGTTTGACGCAGTAGTCGTAGGCGAAGTTCGGCGCCGCGGTGACGACACCCGGATACCGGGATACCTGCCGGAGCCACCGCGACGGCCGCTGCACGAAAGCCAGCGGATCGAGGATCACCGAATGTACGCCGGCCGCGATCGGCCCGGCGATCGACAGTATCAGCCCCATGTCGTGGAAAAGCGGAAGCCAGCTCACGGTCGTGTGGTCGCCGCGGTTCCGCACCTGATGACCAGCAAGCGCCTGGTAGGCGTTCACCACCACATTTCGATGAGTGATCACCACTCCGGCCGGCACCCGGGTCGATCCGGACGTGTACTGCAGGTAGGCCACGTCCTCGACGGCCGAGGGCGGACGGGTGGCCCAGGCCAGATCGTCGAACGTCTCGTCGACGAGCTGGTCGACGGCGGCCACCGTCACCTCGCCGGTGGCCGGGCCGCCCGCCAACCACTCCTTGGTGAAGGGCTCGACCTGGTCGAGCAGCGAAGCCGAGGTCATGACACAGCGCGGATCACAGTCGGCCAGCACCGCGGCGAGCCGCCCAGAACTGACCCCGTACCCGGGCGGGAAGAGCGGAACCGCCACCGCGCCGGCCGCGAGCGCGCCGAGGAAGGCGACCACATAATCGAGGTTCTGCGGCGTCAGCAACGCCACCCGGTCCCCGGGCTGGACGATCCGGCCCAGTCCGACCGCCACGGCACGCACCCGTTCCCGGAGCTCCCGATAGGTCAGCGTGGTCTGAGCTCCGTCGCGATCCCGCTCATAGTCGACGAACGTCATCGCCGGCTCGTCCGGTGCGTGTTCCGCCCAGTGCGCGAGATGGTCGGCGAGGGTACCCGCCCTCGCTGGAACCGCCGGGAGATCGCCGCTGTCGTCGTCAGTCGTGGAAATATTCATCGAGGCTCCGATCGAGGTGCAGGTCAATCCGAACTCTGCGTAGGTCAGGAGAGAGTCGATCGCTGACACAACCGGACGAAACCGGCAGCTCGTGGAACAGCCTGGCGAGCGGCCGGCCACCCGTCCTCGGAGCACGGCTACGAACTTCCCGCGCGCTTTATGGACTACGACTCCCAGCCACCAGAACAGGGCAACGACAACACCGGGCCGGAATTTCGTGACACCGCGCCACGAACCTTCACCGTCCGATCTCACGAGCTGGTGCGACGTGCTGCCATCGGCAAACTCGGCCACTACATCGCCCAGCGCCACACCTGATGGCGCCACAGCATCTTCTCCGCCCCTTGACGGCCCACTCCAGCCCGTGTTAGGCGTATGCCAAAGACAAGACGAAGACGGAACGAGGACAGCCGCATCGGGCGATCAGGATCCCATGATCGCCCACGGCTCCGGACCACCGAAATATCCGAGAGAGGCGTGCGGCGAGCGACATGGATGCAGTAGCCCCGTTATCCGCGACGCCTGTCGCGGCGGCACAGCGCGGCGTTGGGCGTCAAGTGGGTGGAGGCAGCATGACTGACGATGAGCCGGCATTACGCCCGTGCAGTCCGCCGACCGGGCGACCCAGGGAAGAGCCGACGAGAAGGAAGGATCTCGGCCGGGGTCCCGTGGTCGAAGCGGGCGCGCATGCGCCGGTCTCCTGAGCAGGGCGGCGGCAGTGGCAACAGGCCAGGACCAGGACACCGAAGCGGCCCGCACCACCGCGGCGATCGAGGAGCTGCGCCGGGCCGTCCGTGCACTTTCCCAGGCAGCTGTTGACGCCTTCGGCTCGGTGCCGTGGTTCCCCGGCCTGCCGGCTCAGACCCGGTCCTGGGCCCGTCTGGTCGTCGGGCGTGAGTTGATGCTGATGGCGGAGGACATCGCAACCCCGCAGCCGCCGCGATTACGGAACATCTTTTCCGGAGCTCCGCTGGAGGTGACGGGGCAGATCTCGCTCGACCAGATCCTGGAGCTCATCCGGCTGACCGTCGATGTCGTCCTGAACGGCATCCACGACGTGATGGACGATGCCTCCGCGTCACTGGTGCGCGGAGATCTGGAACGCTACGGCCGCGAGGTCGCCTTCGCCGCGGCGGCCGTGTACGCGAAACTGGCGGAGAACCGCGGCCGGGCGGGCGCCCAACGGCAGATGCTTCTCCTGGAAGCCCTCATCGACGGTGGCGAGGAGCAGATCGCGGAGCGCGCCTCCGGCCTGTTTCCGCTCGGTGTTCCCGTTCGGGTCATCGGCATGCTCCCGCGGTCCGACGCCGGTGAGCTCGTCCTTCTCGAAGTGACCCGGACCGCGGAACGGCACCGCGTCACCATGTGTGCCGCCCAGCGCGGGCGCTGCGTTCTGGCGATCCTTCCCGACGCCGCGGCAGATGTTCTCACCGATCTGGCATCGCCGGGTCTGTGGAGCACCGAGGCCGCCAGCTCCGACGGTCCGCTCATCGCCAGCCACACAGTCGTCACCAGCAGCGCTGTCAGTACCCTGAGCGCGGCCGGCCCGGCCACTGCGGCGGTGCTGTCCTCGTTACGGGCGATGCCCGCCTGGCAGGGTCCACCCGGCCTTCTTCACGTCGACGACCTCCTGCCCGAACGCACGCTGTGCGGCGACCAGCAGGCTGCGGACCAGCTGGTTGCCGAATGCCACAGCCCGCTCGCCGCGGCCGGGAAAGGTCTGGTGGAGACAGTGGACGCTTTGCTCGCGCACAACGGTTCACCCGACGCCGCGGCTCGCAGCATCCCGGTGCACGTGAACACCTTGCGTTACCGGCTGGACCGGGTGATAGCGCTGACCGGAAAGGATCCCCGCCGCAGTCACGACGCCTTCGCCCTGCGCATGGCCTTCACACTGGCCCGGGCCGGAATCACATCGTGGCGCGGCGTCTAGCCCTGTCTTCCGCACGTGCGTGCGGAGAGACAGCTACGCGATCTCTTGTTCTGACCGCGTCGGAGTGATCGCGATCTGTAGTGGCGGGTCTGGGACTGTTCGTGGCTGTGTCGGTCG
>NZ_JBFLUG010000169.1:0-13357 GCF_041008525.1 Parafrankia sp. FMc2
GAGAAGATCCTCCACTTCATCGAGGTCCACGACCGGACCGCCAAGCCCTACCGCTGGACCTACACCGGCGAACCCCTCAAAGCCGCCTGACGACAACCCCAGCAAGACTTACGCGGAGCTGCACTAGGCGCCGCCCCCGAACCAGGCGCCGCCCCCGAACGCCCCGGCGGGGCAGGGTGCCGGCGGGCGCCGACCGGCCGGGGGCCGGCGCCCGGGCCGCAGCGCGGTCGCCGGCCTCGCGACTGTGCTTGTCGTCTGCGGGGTGGTGGGCCTCCTGCTCGTCCTTCTGCAGGGCGGCGACAGTGGTCGGAGGTCTGCCGCGGGCGATGCCGAGCCGACCGCGCCGCCGTCCACCGACGGGCCACCAGCGCGGGTCGGTTCCCGCAACGCCCCCGAGCTGCTGAGCACACCGCTGGCCGCGCACACCGCGGCTGTCTGGACGGTGGAGATCTCGCCCCGCGGCGACCTGATGGCCACCGGTGGCGACGATCAGGTCGTCCTGCTGTGGAACGTGTCCGACCCGACCTCGCCCCGCGATCTCGGGACGAGGGCGATCACCCACCTCGGGCGGGTCGAGGATGTCGCCTTCGCGCCGGACGGCCGTACCCTCGCCGTCGCGGGCGAGGAGACCCTGCGGCTGTGGGACATCAGCAACCCTGCCGCTCCCCGCGCCTTCGGTGAGCCGTTGACCGGCTACGACGGCCTCATGTACTCCGTCGCCTTCGCGCCTGACGGCCGCCGGCTCGTCGCCGCCGGCAGCGGGCAGGCACTGATTCTCTGGGACGTCGCCGACCGCGCCAGGCCCCGCCTGCTGACCCGCGTCGACGGGAACACCGCGTCGGTCGCGTTCGCCCCGGACGGCCGGACCGTGGCCAGCGGCGACGGTCCGCGGGCGGTCCTGTGGGACGTCACCACGGAGGGCTCCGCCCGCGCCATGGGCGAGCTGCCGTCCGTCGCCGCCGGCTGGGTCTACGCCATCGCCTTCTCCCCGGACGGCCGCACCGTGGCCACCGCCGGAGACGCCCACACGGTCCAGCTGTGGGACATCACCAGGCCCGCGGAGCCCCGGCGGCTCGGCGCGCCGCTGGCCGAGCACACCGCGACCGTCCCGGCCGCGGCCTTCTCGCCGGATGGGCGCACGTTGGCGACGGGCAGCGACGATGGCACGGTGCTGCTGTGGGACGTCGCCGACCAGGCGGCTCCCCGCCGGCTGGGAGAGCCGCTGACGAGCCAGTCCGGCTTCTCGTCGGTCGCCTTCTCCCCGGACGGGCACATGCTGGTCACCGCCGGTGGGGACCAGCTGGTCCGCCTGTGGGGCCTCGGCTGAGCCGCGCCGCCGTGGTCCGCCCCCTGCTGAGCCGCGCCGGCAGCCGACCGAACGAGTTCGACGTCAGTGGACGTTCCCGGTGCCGGGGTGGCCGCCGGGGCCGTTCCAGTCGACCAGCTGGACGATGACGCCGTTGGGGTCGCGGACCTGGAAGGCACGCTCCCCCCATTCCTCGACCGTGAGCGGCATCGTGATGGTGACGCCTTCGCCCTGAAGCCGGGCGAGCTCGTCCTCCAGGTCGTCCACGACGAACGCGAGGATGAGCCCTGCCGCGTGGGTGTCGCGCTGGTCGGCGGGCAGGGTCGACAGCCCGCGGCGCAGGTAGACGACGTGCATGCCGGCGTCCTCGCGGCCGAGGGAGGCGAAGCCGTCGGCGGCCATCAGCTCGGTGAAGCCGAAGTGCCTGGTGAGGAAGCCGGCCGAGGCGGTGACGTCGTCGACGTTCAGTGACACCGCGGATGAAGTGATCTTCACGTGGATCCTCCGAGGTCTGGCCATTAACTCTGTACGTCGTACATCATACATTGTACAGAGTTTCTCGTATGATGATGGCACCCGTGACGGCTGAACGATCGGGTGCCGGTGATCCGGCCCGCACGCTTGCTCTGCTGTGGGGAGAGGCGCCGACGGCATCCCGCCGGGGGCCGAGCCGGGCCCTGGACCTCGCCACCGTGGTCAGAACCGCCAATGATCTTGCCGACCAGGAGGGTCTCGGCGCGGTGACGATGCGCGCGGTCGCCCGCACCCTGGGGGTGGTTCCGATGACGCTCTACACCTATGTGCCGGGCAAGGAGGAGCTGCTCGACCTGATGCTCGACGCGGCCTACGCCCAGATGCCCCGCGCGGACACCGCCGGTGCGCCGTGGCGGGAGCGGCTCACCGCCATCGCCGACGAGAACCGCGCCCTGTTCACCGTCCACCCCTGGGCAGCCGAGGTCTCCACGCTGCGCCCTCCGCTGGGGCCAGGTCTCATGGCCAAGTACGAGCACGAGCTCTCAGCCTTCGACGGTCTCGGCCTCTCGGAGGTCGAGATGGACGACTGCCTGACCTACCTGCTGTCCTTCGTCCAGGCCAACGCGCGCGCGGCCCACGAGGCAGCCAGCGCGGCCTCCACCCCCGACGGGGACGACACGCGGTGGTGGGCCCGCGTCAGCCCCCTGCTGGCCCGCGTGCTGGACGAGCAGCGCTACCCGCGCGCGACCCGGGTCGGCACGGCCGCCGGCCAGGCACATGGCAGCGCCCACAATCCCGACCACGCCTACCGCTTCGGCCTCGCCCGCCTGCTCGACGGCCTGGCCCCCCTCATCGAACGCCCCTGACCACTTCAGCGGTCGCGGCCGGTCCCGCGGCCGGGTGCGCTCATGTCTCCCGTTCCGGGGGTGCCGTCGGCGAGTCCGTAGCGCAGGTAGATGGTGCCCGTCGGGCTGGCGACCGGTGGTTCGAGGAGGGTGAGGCTGGTGGGCACCGCGCCACCGTCGAACACCTTCTTCCCGGCGCCGAGAACGATCGGGTGAACCCAGAGGTCGAGACGGTCGAAGAGCTTCTCGCGCAGGAGGGTCTGCACCAGGTTCAGGCTGCCGACGACCTTCACGTGCTTGTGCCGGTCACGAACCTCGCGCACCGCACCGGCCAGGTCCGGGCCGAGCTGGGTGGATCCGGCCCAGGAGAGGCCGGGCCGGCCGCGGGAGGCGACGTACTTCGGAACGCTGTTGAAGAGCGTGGCGATCGCGTTGTCCTGGCCGCCCTCCTGGTGCGGCCAGTAGGCGGCGAAGATGTCGTATGTCCGGCGGCCGAGCAGCAGGGCGTCCGTGCCCTCGTACGCGGCGCCGACCTGTGCCCCGGAGACCTCGTCCATCAGCGGTGCCTGCCAACCGCCGAACGGGAATCCCGCCGGGTCCTCCTCGGGGCCGCCGGGTGCCTGCCCGACGAGGTCGAGGGTTGCGAACAGCTCGAGGTGGATGAGGCCCATGTTCTGCTCCCGACGAGGTGGTTGTCTCGGTCGGGAGGTAGACCCGCGGGCACCGGCAGACTCATCGCACCGACAGCACCCGGCTTCGTCCGCGTCGAGCCGCGCGGGATGCCGCACCGGCACCGCCCGCTGTCTCGGCCGGCCGACAGCCCTGGCTCTCTTTGGTCTCCGGTGCCCGGTGCCCAGAACGTGAAGCGCACTCCTGGTTGCCGGAGCGTTGCGTAGCGGCACCGGGCGTTGGGGAAAGTTTTGGCTCACTACGTCAACCTGGTTGCGCTGGTGGCGCTCTAAGGAGGTGGTAACCGTCGAAAAGGGATGCCGGGTCGTCTCGGTGCGTGCCATCGCCCGGCCAGCGTCCACCAGAGCAGGAGACATGAATGGCGGATCGTCCTGATGGCCCCAGTGTGCGGGGGCTGGCGTCCATGCTCGGGGGTGCTCCCGCGTAGTCCGTCGACCGGCGGCTTCCCGGATGTCGCGTGGCCAGGGGGTGCCGCGCTGCCGGAGCCAGTGACTGTTGGTCCGGCCGACGGCGGCGCAGTTGCGCGCGCCGTCGGCCGACAGTCGGCCTGGCGCGCCCAGTGGGCAGCGGACCGCCTCGCGGCGGACGCGGTCCCGTCGACGTGTACACGGTGGTACTGGGCGGCGCGGCCCAATCGAGGGGGGCACTCGATGGACGAGGCGTCCTATCAGTCGTTCGAGGGTTTCGTCGTCTCCTCGGGCGACCGTCTGATGAGGACGGCCGTTCTTCTGACCGGCAACCGCCACGCGGCCGAGGACCTGTTGCAGGGTGCCCTGGAACGCACCTACCGGCGCTGGGAGGCGGAGAGGATCATCGTTCCGGAGGCCTATGTCCGCCGGGTGATGGTGAATGCGGCCTCGCGCTGGCGGCGGACGAGACAGATCCGAGAGGAGCCGTTGGACGCGGCGGTCGAACGGGTCGGGGTGGAGGGAGTTCCGGACCTGGCGCTGCGGGACCAGGTGCTGAGTGCGCTGCAGGAACTCCCCAGACGACAACGTGCCGTAGTCGTTCTGCGTTATTTCGATGATCTGTCGGAAGCCGCGGTGGCCGAAATTCTCGGCTGCAGCGTCGGCTCGGTGAAGTCCCACGCGTCACGGGCGCTTGCCCGGCTGCGTCTGAGTCAGCATCTGGGGGATGTCCGCATCCAAAGCGAGAGGAGGCGTTGATGCCTGCCGACGATGCTCCCCCTGGCACTGGCGACGCCTTCGCATCTGATCCGCTCCGTGAGCAGAAACTGCGAGAACTGCTCGACCAGGCCACCCGTTCCGTCACAGCCCCGGCCGGCCTGGCCGCCAGAGTTCGCGCCAGGGAGGTGTCACGCCACCAGACGCGGCGCCGGGCACTCGTGATCGGCGCGGCGGCGCTGGCCACGAGTTCGGTGATTGTCGGCGGCATGGCCGTCGAGCATCATTTCACCTCCGGCGGCGGGCTGAGCGTCATCACAGCCGCGGACGGCAGCGTGCTCCCCACGCCGGCCACCGGAACGCCGGCGAATCCGGGCGTTCCGCCGGCCGGCGTGGCAACTTCTTCGCCAGCCGCTCCAGCCATTTCACTCCCCCCGGTCACCCCTGCGCGGCCTGACCAGGCCACCGTCGACCAGATCGCTCTTGCCTTCAACGAGGCGTTCGACGCGGACGACAACGTCGACGACGGGCTGGCCTACGTCCAGAACGGCTCGGAGTACCACGACCTCACGGTGAGATTCGGGCAGCAGTATCCGGGACTCGTCGGCAACCTCCGGGTCAGACTCGAGGACATCACGATGAACACCAGCGACAGGGCCAGAGCGACCGTCGTTCTCACGCACAGCGACCCCGTGCTCGGTGCGCGGTGGGGGTACGAGATCAGACGGGGGGTGGAAGCCGTCCGCGTCAACGGACGCTGGCTGGTGAGCGCCTCCACCTACATGTTCCTCGTCGGAACCGCCTGATCCGTCGCCTCCGTCACCTCTGTCAATCTGGGCAGCAGGGATCGGCGACAGCCGGTATCACGCAGGTAGCGGGACCGGAGCGCGCGGGCCCGTCCGGAATATGCGATCCTGCCGGGCATGACAGGAGAACCGGGACCGAAGACGGCGACCGGACCGGTCACCGCCCTGCGGATCTGCCCGTTGTGCGAGGCGACCTGCGGGTTGGAACTGCGGATCGCGGGCGGGCGGGTGGTGGCGGCCCGCGGGGATGCGAAGCACGTCTTCAGCCGCGGTTTTCTCTGCCCCAAGGGCGCGTCGTTGCCGGCGCTGCTCAATGATCCCGACCGACTGCGTCGCCCGTTGCTGCGCGACCAGGCGACAGGCGAGCATCGTGAGGTGAGCTGGGGCGAGGCTTTCGCCGCGGTCCGGGCCGGGCTGAGCCGGGTTGTCGGCGCATACGGCCCCGCAGTGGTCGGGCTCTACTTCGGAAATCCGAACGCGCACACCATGGCTGGCGCCCAGCACCGGCCGGCGCTCATCCGCGCGCTGCGGACCAGGGCGCTGTTCAGCGCCTCGACGGTCGACCAGATGCCGATGCACGTGGCGTGTGGGCTGCTTTTCGGTCATCCGTCCCTGATTCCGGTGCCGGACCTTGACCGCACCGGCCATCTGCTGATTCTCGGGGCGAATCCGGCCGTCTCCAACGGCAGTCTGTGCACGGCGCCGGATTTCCCGGGCCGGCTCGCCGCGATCCGGGCGCGGGGCGGGAAGGTCGTCGTGGTGGACCCGCGGCGGACCCGCACCGCGGAGCTCGCCGACGAGCACCTGCCGATCCGGCCCGGTTCGGATGCGCTGTGGCTGCTGGCGCTCGTCCACGTGCTCGCCGCGGAGGGGCTCGTCCGGCCCGGGCGGCTGGCGGACCACGTGACGGGGCTGCGCCAGGTGCTGGACCTCGCGGGCCCGTTCACGCCGGAGGCGGTCGAGGCCCGGTGCGGAATCCCCGCCGAGACGACCCGGCGCACCGCCCGGGAACTGGCCGCGGCGCCGCAGGCGGCGGTCTACGGCCGGATGGGCACCACGACGGTCGAGTTCGGCGGGCTCACAAGCTGGCTGACGATCGTCCTGAACGTGATCACCGGCAATCTGGACGCGCCGGGCGGGATGATGTTCGGCCGGGGTGCGCACGGCCGCGCCGACAGGGTGCCGCCCGGCCAGCCGGGCGTCGGCCGCGGCTGGGGCATCGGGCGCTGGCACACCCGGGTGCGTCAGCTGCCCGAGGTGATGGGTGAACTCCCGTCCGCCGCGCTCGCCGAGGAGATCGACACGCCGGGCGAGGGTCGGCTGCGGGCACTGTTCACCGTCGCCGGGAACCCGGCGCTGTCGACGCCCGACTCCGGCCGGCTGGCCGCGGCGCTGGCGCAGCTCGACTTCATGGTGAGCGTGGACCCGTACCTCAACGAGACCTCCCGGCACGCCGACGTGGTGCTGCCACCGACCGACGCGGCCCGGGTCGGCCACTACGACTTCAGCCTCGGCGCGCTGGCCGTCCGGACGGTGGCGACCTACTCGCCGCCGGTGCTGCCACCCGATCCCGGCGGGATGGCCGAGCACGACATCATGGCCCGCCTGACCCTGATCGCCCGCACGCTCGACGCCTCGCCCGCAGAACATGCTGCCGGGGCTGCCGGGGCTGCCGGGGCTGCCGGGGCTGCCGGGGCTGCCGTCGTGCCGAGCGCGGACGAGGTCGAGGCCTTTCACGAGAGCCTGATCGTCGACGCCCTGCGCCGCGCGACCAGCGACGCCGGCTCACCCGTCCGCGGGCGGGACGTCGCCGAACTGCGCGCTCTCGTCGACGGGAAGAACGTCCCGGAACGCCTGCTGGACGTGGCCCTGCGCACGGGGCACTTCGGCGACGCGTTCGGGGCCCGCCCGGACGGCCTGCGGCTGGCCACCCTGCTGGCGAACCCGCACGGGATCGACCTCGGCCCGCTCGAACCGCGCATCCCGACCCTGCTGCGGACCGCCAGCGGCACCGTCGAACTGTGCCCCGAGCCCGTCCTGGCCGAGCTCGCCCGGCTGCGCGCCACCCTCGACCGGACGGCCGCGTCGGACGAGGCGGAGCTCGCCCTGATCGGGCGGCGCCACCTGCGGACGAACAACAGCTGGATGCACAACGTCCCGGCGCTGGCCAAGGGCCGGAACCGCTGCACCCTGCTGATCAGCCCGCAGGACGCCGCCCGCCGTGGGGTGCGTGACGGCGGATCCGCGCGGATCACGTCCGCCGCCGGCTCACTGGACGTCGCGGTGCAGGTCAGCGACGAGATGATGACCGGGGTGGTGTGCCTCCCGCACGGTTGGGGTCACGGCCTGGACGGCACCCGGATGTCGGTCGCGGCGGACCACGCGGGCGTGAACACGAACATCCTGACCGACGGCTCGCGGGTCGATCCGCTCTCCGGCAACGCCGTGCTCAACGGCATCCCGGTGCGGGTCGTCCCGGCGGACTGAGGCCGCGGGCGGTGACCGGCGCGCACACCGGACGGGCGGGGTCCGCAGGGGGTCCCGAGGGCACGGGCGGAGCTCCGTCCGACGGCGGGACGATCCTGATCCTGACGCTCGGCTACCTGATGCTGGCGGCGATGCTGGCCGTGGTCGTCACCGACGTCTCGGTGGTCTACCTGGCGCGCCGGTCGGTGGCGTCGGCGGCTGACGGCGCGGCGCTGGCCGCCGTCCAGCGCATCGACGAGAACGCGATCTACACCGCGGGGGAGGACTACACCGCGCTGCCGCTGGCTGACATCGAGGACACGGTCGCGGACTACGAGACCCGGGCGGATCCGTCCGGCCGCACCGCACTTGCCGCCGACCTCGTTGACGAGGCCACGGTGCGGGTCGAGGGCAGCCGGGTGGTGAACCTGCCCGTGGTGAGCTTCCTGGGCGTCGGTCCGATCACCGTGCGGGCGGGCGCCGAGGCACAGGCCCGGGTCAGGCTCCCCACCGAACCCTGACCCACGCCCGGAGCCCTGACGCCGGGCGCGGTCCTGGCCGACGGTCAGAGGTCGTCGACGCCGCCCTGACAGGAGGCACGTGCCCGCCGAGGGGCGGGAACAGTGCTCATCCCGCTGGATCGGGGCATCGCCGCGAAGTCGGTGGCGTCGGCGGCACAGCCGCTGCCCGGCGGCAGGGGCTCGGGGGCGGCGATCCAGCCCGCGGTGACCGCGACCAGATCGTCGAAGCCGTGGCCGGTGCGGATCTCGGCAAGGTCGGAGACATCCCGCACGAGGCGGGCCACCCACTCGGCCGGACGGCGCGCGGCGAGCGTGACCGCCTCGGAGGCGTGCTCGATCGCCTCGTCGCGGTCGGGGAACGCCCGGGCGATGGCGGCGCGTGACTGCGCCATCCGCACCGAGACGATCATGCCGGTCTGCCCACTGCGCGCGATGAGTGACGCCGCCCGCTCGAGGTACGGAGTCGCCTCGTCGGCGGCGCCGACGGTGGTGAGCGCCTCCGCGCAGGCCAGGGCGAGATCGGCCGGTGAGTAGGTGTCCAGGCTGAAGCCGGGGCGGCCGTGCGCCTCCTCGCCGAGCTCCGCCATGGTCGCCCAGGCGCGGGCGACCGCGTCCCGGACACCGGCCGCGTCACCGGCGGCCGCGCAGGCGCTGCTCGCGACCTTGCCGGAGATCAGCGCGCGGGTGGGGCTGCGGCCGGCGATCCGCGCCGCCGACCCGGCGATCTGCAGGGCCACCGCCGGGCTGTGCGGGCGCACCACCCGGGCCCGCAGCGCCAGCGCCCGGGCGGCCAGCGGGCCGTCTCCGGCCGCACGGGCCAGGGAGGCGGCGCGGTCGGCCCGGCTCGCGGCCCTGGTGTGCTGGCCCCGGTCATAGGCGGCGGCAGCGGCGGCGGTGGTCACCGCGGCGTGCAGCCACATCCAGTCGATGGCTGGACGTCCCCGCAGGCGGTACTGCTGCGGGATGGTCTTCGTGGTCTCTTCCAGTGGTTCGAGGGCGGCGGCCGTGACAGCCAGGTCGACGGTCTCGTAGTTGGCGACCGCGGCGCGCAACGAGGCCAGGCAGGCGTCGTGCAGGCCCGCGGCCGTCTCGTGGGCCGCTGTTCCGGTGCTTTCCGCTGTCATCGGGACCACGTGCCCGATACGGCCTGCGGGAAAGCCGCCGGACGCGCCAGACCCGGGCCGGGACGGCGCTGCCTAGAGAAATGACACCCCTGACATTCGCAAACAGTTCGTCCGGTCCCGGCCGGGTATCCACCGGCCATCGGTTGCCGGCTGTTGCGGGTGCGCATATCCGCTGACCTCACGTCTGTTGCTGGTGCTGTGTCGTCTGCCGCGGTGTCGTTGTCACCCCGCCGCGGTGCTGGCCGTGGCGGGGTGACAACGACACCGAACACCGGCGGTGGGCCCGCCAGTGCGATGTCGTGGTCCGTGTGTGTCGAACAGCAGGGCGAACCTGTGGACGGCATCAACGACGATGCCGGGCCCGATCGGGCGGCCGCAGTGCCGCCAGGGCATCATTGCCCGGAGCTGGTCATTGCCCGGAGCCGGTGCGCGGAAGCCCACCAGGCACAGGCACCTGCGCCAGTGCAGGCTCGCCGCGGTGCGGGTCCCCGCCAGTACAGCCGCACGGCGGCCCGGGGCCCGTGGACGTCGTCGTCCCTGGGCACGAACTTCGCCGTGCCGTGCGGCGCCCGCGGCCGGCCGGAAGGCCACCCGAACGATTCGGGTCGCCCGCCGAGCCGCATCGAAGGCTCCGCGTCTCACTACTTGGCGTCTCACCACTCCGTGACGGAAACGACGATATCGCTTCCGGCTGCCTCGGGAGCGGGTCGGGTGCGGGGCGTGATGTGGAACGCACCTCGCCGGATGTCTCCCGCGAAACATCTCACGCCATTTCCCTTGCTGGTCGTTGCCTGGCTGGCCGGATGTTAACCGTACATTTCATGGTGCCGTTGCATGTTTCTTGCTGGTGACCTGGAGATCCGCGTGGCGAAGCCGCTCGGGCGGGTGTGCGGGCGGGGCCGCCCGGGGCGGGGCAGGCGTCCCACAGGCGCCCGCCGGCGGTGGAGACCTGCCTGGTGAGGAGCCACCCGACCCGGCGCGGGCCGGGTCCGCCACCCGCCGTTCGCCCGCCTCGGGAGGCTCCGCCCGCCGGCGGAGCGGCTCGGCCGTCGTACCCGGAGTGTCAGCCGGCGGGACCCGGAGGACCCGTTCCGGAATGCTTCCGGAACATGACTCGCCGTGCCCGGACCGGTGGTTGGTCCGTGGCTGTCCGCGCCGACAGGACGGACCCTGACGGTGATGCCCGGTCCGTGGTCTGCGGAGGGTTCCTCCGCGGGGGGCCGGAGAGCGTGTCCGGGGGAGTCCGGACGTCCCGCCGGAGGTGCCTGACCACCCGGGCCGAGCAGCCCCCGGCCCCCGGCCCGACCGGCAGGGGAGGCGGGACGCGGTCTGCGGATCAACCGTCTGCGGGCCCACCGGTGCTCGCCGGTAGGCTGGCCACCATGGCCGTCGACCTTTCCGAGGAGATCAAGACTCTCGACGCGACGCTGGCAGGCATCGAGACTGTGCTCGACATCGAAGGTCTGCGTCGTCGTGCCCAGGAGCTGGAGCAGGAGGCGGCGGATCCCGACCTGTGGAGCGACCAGGTCCGGGCCCAGAGCGTCACCAGGCGCCTCTCCTCGGTCAAGGGGGACATCGCCCGGGTCGAAGGCCTGCGGCGCCGCCTCGACGACCTCATCGCCGCCCTCGACCTGGGTGACGACGACCTGCTCACCGAGGCCGCGGCGGATCTACCCGCGCTCGCGCGGGACATCTCCGCACTGGAGGTCCGCACCCTGCTGTCAGGGGAGTACGACGAGCGCGACGCGATCGTCCAGCTCTCGGCGGGCGCCGGCGGGGTCGACGCCGCCGACTGGACGGCGATGCTGCTCCGGATGTACCTGCGCTGGGCCGAGCGGCACGGCTATGCGACAGAGGTCTTCGACACCTCCGAGGCGGAGGAGGCGGGCCTGAAGTCAGCCACCTTCCAGGTCAAGTGCCCCTACGCCTACGGGACGCTGCGCAGTGAGCACGGCGTCCACCGGCTGGTGCGGATCTCGCCCTTCGACAACCAGAACCGCCGCCAGACGTCCTTCGCCGGCGTCGAGGTCACACCGGCCGTCGAGGTTTCCGACCACGTCGACATCGACGAGAAGGAACTGCGGATCGACATCTTCCGGTCCTCCGGGCCCGGCGGCCAGGGCGTCAACACCACCGACTCCGCGGTGCGGATCACGCACCTGCCCAGCAACATCGTGGTGACCTGCCAGAACGAGCGCAGCCAGCTGCAGAACAAGGCCGCGGCGATGATGGTCCTGCAGGCCAAGCTGCTGGAGCGGCGCCGCGCCGAAGAGGCGGCGGAGAAGCAGCGCCTCACCGGCGGGCCGCAGGACGTCTCGTTCGGTTCGCAGATCCGGAACTACGTGCTGCATCCGTACCAGATGGTGAAGGACCTGCGCACCGAGGTCGAGACGTCCAACACCGGTGCGGTGCTCGACGGCGACATCGACGACTTCATTGACGGTGAGATCAGGTGGCGCCGGGCTGCCGAAAAGGACGTATGACCGGATTTTCCGGCTCCTCCCCGGCCTGATTCGGCAATAGCGGTCGCCGGGGAAAGGCTGGAAAGATGCCGGCGCGGTTTACCCGCCGGCGTACGACTGAAACAAGCGGGCCGCTTCGCGTACAAGAAAAATCTTCCGCAGTTCGGGTCATCAACCGGACCATTGCGTTCCACCCCGCCGGGACGGACATCGAGGGATTGGCTCATCGTCCGCGCGCGTGTAGAGTGACGCTCCGTTCGGCGCCGCCGCGCGACGTGGTTCCTGGCTCCCGTCGGCCGCGGCGTGGGGATGGGGGCACCACGTGGATTCGCGGTTTCGTCCTTCGAAGCGCACCAGGTCGAAGTACTGTCGTCCCACGTGCTGCCGAACGAGCTTCATCGACGAGACGGCGGGTGGAATGTCCGAACTCACGGTAGTCGCATCGAGGCGTGACGACCGATGACCGGCATGTCGACGGCCATGACGGCGTCACCGGGTGGAACGTGGCATCACGGCACCACCGCGGAGGACTCGGCCCCCGGGCCGTCGAGGGCCGTGCTCCCGGTGCTCATGTACCACAGCATCGGTGACTGCTCCGTTCCGTCGTTCCGCAGGTGGGAGGTACCGGCAGGCGCCCTCGTCGAGCAGCTCGGCAGCCTCGCCGAGCATGGCTACACCGTCACCAGCCTCTCCGACGCGCTCGCCAACCCGCGGGAGCGCCAGGTCGCCGTCACCTTCGACAACGGCTTCGAGGACTTCGTGACCAGGGCGCTTCCCGTGCTTGCCGAGTTCGGCGCCGGGGCGACCCTGTACGTGCCGACGGCGTACGTCGGGCAGCGGGCCCGCTGGCTCGAGCCGTACGCGGAGCGCGAGCTGGCCCTGCTCGACTGGCCGACGCTCGCCGCGCTGACCGCCCGCGGGATCGAGATCGGCGCTGCCGGGCACCGGCACGTCGAGCTCGACGTCGTCCCGCCCGCCATCGCGCGCTACGACGTCACCGCGAGCATGCGCACCATCGCCGAGGAGACGGGTCACCGCCCGAGCAGTTTCTGCTATCCGTTCGGCTACCATTCACCCGGTGTCCGGCGGATTGTCGAAAGCGCCGGTTTCGCGTCGGCGTGCGAGATGGGATACCGCATACACCGGCGCAGTCGGTCCCGTTTCCAGGTGAGCCGACTCATCGTCGGTCGTTCCGTGGGCGCCGCTGACATTATTCGCCTGGTCACCGAGGGGCATCGCGACGCGGCACTGGCCGCCCGCCGCAAACTCAGTGCCGGGTGGCGTGCGTATCGGTCGATCCGTTGGCGTCTCGGCGTGGAAACCGCCTGACGGATTTCGCCGGCTCAAGCCGGCGGGCCTCCGGCGGCGGCTGAACGGGAGTCTTTCCGGCTGCCGTCCCGAATATTCCGCTGCGGTTCGGAATCCTTCATGGTCGTTCCGCGTGCCGATCCCGCGCCCGCGCCGCCCGGAAGTGCCGACCGACGCCCGAAGGTGGCGTCGGTGCCACCGCCCAGCCTCCGCCGATCTCCGGATCACGCC
>NZ_JBFLUG010000016.1:0-89796 GCF_041008525.1 Parafrankia sp. FMc2
CCTCCTGGGCGTCAGGCCTTCGCCGGGTCCAGGCAGGAGCGCCGTCTCACATCAGTCCTCACGGGACAAGCACCGCAAGCGCTCCCTGCCGGGATCCACCGTGCGAAGGGAAGGTAGCGCCATCAGCGCCGATGCACCGAGCGACGCCGATCGGAGCAGGACGCCGGCACCGGAAGGACCGGACGGGCGGGCCCGGGTGCTCCTGTGCGGCACGGGGTTCGGCCGGTTCTACGCGACGGCCGTCGCGCGGACGCCCGGCCTCACCCTCGCGGGCGTCCTGAGCCGGGGAAGCTCCTCCTCACGGAACTACGCGGCGAGCCTGGGGGTCCCGCACTACGGCGCGGTCGAGGCGATCCCGGACGAGGCGCTCGCCTGCGTCGACCTGGCGTGCGTCGTCATCGGCTCGACGATCTCCGGGGGCGCCGGCAGCGAGGTGGCCCGCGCTCTGCTCGCGCGGGGGGTGCCCGTCATCCAGGAACACCCGGTCCATCCCGACGAGATGACCCGGACGCTGCGGATCGCCCGGCAGCGAGGTGTGCAGTACCGCGTCAACACCCACTACCCGCAGGTGGAACCGGTGCGGGCCTTCCTCGCCGCGGCACGGGCGCTGCGCGCGCGCAGCCGCCCGCTGTTCGTCGACGCGGCCGGGCCGGTGCACGTACTGCTGCCGCTGGTCGACATCCTCGGCCGGGCGCTCGGGGAGCTGCGGCCCTGGCGGTTCGCCGCGCTCGACGATCCGGCGACCGCGGGCCCGCTGCGCGGCATCACCGGCGAGCTGGGCGGGGTGCCCCTCACCCTGCGCGTACACAACCAGCTCGATCCTTCCGACCGGGACAACCATGCGCTGCTGTGGCACCGGATCGCTCTCGGGACCCAGGCCGGCGTGCTGACCCTCGCCGACACCCACGGCCCGGTGCTCTGGAGCCCACAACTGCACGCCGACCGGGACGCCGACGGGCGGATGGTCCTCGATGGTCCCGGCACCGGGCATCTGGACGAGCCGAGCACCGCTGTACTGGCGGGCACGTCCGCCGCCCGACAGCAGGACGTCTTCGAACGGCTGTGGCCCGACGCGACAGCGCGGGCACTGACCGAGATGGTCGCGGCGATCCGCGCGGGCGACGACCCGCTGCTGTCCGCGCAGTACGACCTGAGCATCACCCACATCTGGTCGCGGCTGGCCGCCGCGCTCGGCCCGCCCGAAATCGTCCGTCCGGGCCGCCCCCGTCTGGTCCCGGTCTCCGAGCTGGCCGCGGCGGTGGCCTCGGAGCTTGAACCGGCACCGACGGCTCCGCTGCCGGCGCCGGTATCAGAGCAGAAAGCCGAGCGGCCGACCGCGGAGACGGGCCCGCGGGAGCCACGGCCGTACACCCCGACCGCGGAGTTCTTCGACCTCGTCGCGGCCGGCCATGTGGAGCGGTCCAGCGCGCCGGCCGTCGTCGAGGCGCTGCGCGCGGCCGGCCTCGGCAAGGGGGTGCTCGTCGAGATCGGCGCCGGGACCGGCCTGCTCACCGAGGCCGTCGCGCGCGCCTTCCCCCAGAGCGAGATCATCTGCTTCGAACCGAGCGACGGCATGCGCGCGGTCCTGACCGGTCGCGTCTGCCGGGACGACGACCTGCGCAGCCGGGTCACCGTCAGCGCGGATCCTGCCCCCAACCTGGACCTGCCCGAGACGATCGAGGCCGCGCTCGTCTGCGGTGTCGCCGGCCATCTGAGCCCGGGCGAACGCGCGGCACTGTGGGGCCGGCTCCGGAAACGGCTGGGCCCCGGCGGCATGATCATCGTCGAGCTGATGGACCTCGACCGGCCCGTTGACCTGGCGCCGCACCGGCTCGCCCGGACCCGGCTCGGCGACCAGAACTACGAGTGGTGGCTGTCCGGCCAGCCCGCCGGTGACGACACGATCATCCTCCGGACGACCTGGCGGGTGCTCAGCGGCGACCGCGTCGTTCGCGAGGCACACGATTCCTACACCTGGCAGACCATCAGCCTCGCCGAAGTCGCGGCGGAGGCGGGCCTGACGCTGCACCCGCTGCCCCTGCCCGAGGGATCCAGCACGGTGCTCGGTGCGCTGACCGAACCGCGCACCGCCGGCTGACCGGCCCCCGGCTGACCGGCTCCCGGCTCGGCTCCCGCCCCGACGCCACCGGGACCCTACCTGCTCTGTTCCACCCGACCGGCCCCTTCCGGCTCGACCGCCCCCGACAGGCCGATCAGCGATCGGCCGAGGAGGAATCCCGATGACCGACCTCGCAGGCGACGGCCCGGCCCGGCTCGCACCCTCCCCCGCCACCGCCGCCCCGACGACGCGGGCCCCGGACGGCCCGACGGCCTTTCCGTTCCGGCGTGGCTGCCCGTTCTTCCCACCCGACGAGTACGCACGGCTGCGCCGAGACGCCCCGGTGACGCGGGTGACCCTGCCGACCGGCGGCCAGGCCTGGATCGTGACCCGCTACCGCGACGTCCGCGCGCTGCTCGCGGACCCCCGGATCAGCTCCGACGCCCGCCACCCCACGTTCCCCGCGATGGGTGCGGGCGAGCGGGAGGCCGCGGCCCGCAACCGCCCGTTCATCCGCACCGACCCACCCGAGCACACCCGGATCCGCCGCATGGTGCAGGCAGAGTTCACCGTGCGCCGCGTGAAGAACATGGTCCCGGAACTCGCCTCCTACGCCGAGGGCCTCGTCGACGACATGGTCGCCGCCGGGCCGCCGGCCGACCTGGTCTCGGCGTACGCGAACCAGATGTCCACTGTCACCGTGCTCAACCTGATGGGCGTGCCCACCGAGGACGTCGAGTTCTTCCGGGACGTCACCCGGATCTCCGGAGGCCGCACCAGCAGCGCGGAACAGGTACAGGCCGCCCTCGGTGGCATGTTCGCCCGGTTCGACGAGCTGATCGAGCGCCGTCTGCGCAAGCCCGGCGAGGACCTGTTCTCCCGGCTGGTCATCAACAACCTGGCCACCGGCGCGATGACCCGCCAGGAGCTGCTCTCCACTGTCGGGATTACCGTCATCGCCGGCCGGGAGACCACCACCAGCATGATCGCGCTCGGCACGCTGATGCTGCTGGAGCGTCCCGACGCCCTTGCGGAGCTGCGGGAGCGACCCGATCTGCTGGGCGAGGCCGTCGAGGAGCTGCTGCGCATGCTCTCGGTCGCCGACTCGATCCCGCTGCGGGTGGCGACCGGGGAGATCGAGATCGGCGGAGTCACCATCCGGCCCGGCGACGGGGTGATCCTGCTGCTGGCGGCGGCCAACCACGACCCGGAGGTCTTCCCCGAGCCGACCGCTCTCGACCTGCACCGCCCCGACCGTCATCACGTCGCCTTCGGCTTCGGCATCCATCAGTGCGTCGGCCAGAACCTGGCCCGGGCCGAGCTGGAGGTCGCCCTCGGCACGCTGCTGCGGAGGCTGCCCACGCTGCGCCTCGCCGCGCCCTTCGAGGAGCTGGAGCTGCGGCAGGACGCTGCGACGTTCGGCATCGAGACGCTCCCGGTGGCGTGGTGACCTCGGCGCTGCGCCGCTACCGCCCCCGCTCCGCCGCGCGGGTACGGCTCCTGTGCTTCCCGCATGCCGGCGGCGGCGCGAGCGGGTACCGGGCCTGGGCCGCGCTGCTGCCACCGACCGTCGAACTGGTCGTCGTGCAGTACCCCGGGCGGGAGGACCGCTTCGACGACCCGGCCCCGACCGACCTCGTCAGCCTGGCAGGGCACGTCGCGGCCGAGCTCCGGCCGCTGCTCGACCGGCCCTTCGCGATGTTCGGGCACAGCATGGGCACGCTCGTCGCCTACGAGACGCTCCAACGGCTGCGCTGGGAGGGGGCACGCGAGCCCGACCTGCTGGTCGTCTCGGGACGGCCGGCCCCCGACGAGGCCCTCGGCGGTCAGCTGCACCTCGGCGACGATGAGGGCCTGTGCGACGAGCTCGCCCGGCTCGGCGGCGCGACGCAGGAGATGTTTGCCGACCCCGAGATCCGACGGGTGTTCCTGCCGTACATCCGGGACGACTACCGGCTCGTCGAGACGTACCGGCCGCGCGCCGCCGAGCCTCTGGACTGCCCGGTCACCGTGTTCGTCGGCACCTCCGACCCGGAGTGCGACGCGGCGGCCGCCGCCGGCTGGGCCCGCTTCACCCGCGGGCCGCTGGCTGTGCGGAGCTTTCCCGGGGACCACTTCTACCTGGTCCCCGGACGGGCCCGGGTCGTGGCGGAGATCTCCGGTCTGCTCGATCCGGCACTCGCGCGGCCATCGGCGGCCTGGCCGAGCATGCCATGACACCCGGCTCGGCAGGCCTGGCCTGGACCCGTGGGTGGGAAGAACGGACGACCAGCGGAGCGCGGACGCCACCGGCAGGCGGCAGGCAGCGGCCGATGTCAGGGAGGACAGCGATGCGTGACTACTACTCACCGATGGCGGAGTTCTACGAGATCGTCGCCGCTCGTCAGGTCGCCTCCAGTGGCCCGCCGCTGGTTGCCGCCCTCACCGGCGTCGATCCGGCCGCCGGGCCGATAGTCGAGATCGGCGCCGGCACCGGGCGAGTCACCGAGGTGATCGCCGCGGCCGTTCCGCGGGCCCGCATCGTCGCCGCGGAGCCGTCGGCGCTCATGCGCGCGGTTCTTACCAGCAGGATCGCGGCCCTGCCGGATCTGAGCCCGCGGGTCACCGTGATCGACGGCGCCGCTCCCGACCTCGACCTGCCGGACACGATCGCCGCGGCGGTGGTGTTCGGGGTCGCCGGCCACCTGGCCCCGCCGGCACGTCGCGCGCTGTGGCGACGGCTGCGGGAACGACTCGCCCCGGACGGGGTGATCGTGGTGGAGCTGATGGGCGTCCGGGCCACCCGCGTCATCCCGCCAACGCTGCAGATCCAGGAGCGGGTCGGCCGGCAGACGTACGAGTGGTGGGTGTCGGGCACGCCACGGGGACCGGACCTGATGCGCTTCACGACGACCTGGAAGGTGCTCGGGCAGGGCGACCAGCCGGTACGAGAGGTCACGGACAGCTATGACTGGTACACGCTGGACACCGATCGACTTGCCGCGGAGGCGGAGCTGACCGGCCGGCGGATCTCCCGGCTCGGGAGCACCATCCTCCCGGAGATCGCCGCCCTCTCCCGCTGACAGCGGTGCCCGCGTCCGTCACGTTCAAGCACGGAACCGGCGGCATACGGTGAACCCGGGTAGCCCGTTCGACAGCCGACAGCTCGCCAATGTCACCCAGATAAGGACGAACGGAGCGGCAACCCGTGACGCAACCACACCACCGGCTCACCGGGACTACCGACGAGGCTGAGACGTTCTGGGAGAACCTCTACCACGAACAGCGCGACAACCAGGCCGTCTGGGGGACACGGGTCAACCCGCGGCTCGTCGAGGTGGCCACGAGCATCCCCGCCGGCACCGCGCTCGATCTTGCCTGTGGTGCCGGCGGCGACACCATCTGGCTCGCCCGCCACGGTTGGCGGGTCACCGCCGTCGACATCGCCACCACCGCCGTCGAACAGGTCCTCGCCCGCGCCCAGGATCTCGGTCTCGGTGACCGCGTGACCACCGAGCAGCACGATCTGGCACGCAGCTTCCCGAACGCGACGTTCGACCTGGTCTCGGCGCAGTACTTCCACACCCCCTTCGCGGTCCCCCGCGCCCAGATCCTGCGCGCAGCCGCAGAGGCACTGCGCCCGGGTGGACGGCTTCTGGTCGTCGACCACGGGTCCATCGCCCCCTGGTCCTGGAACCAGGACCCCGGCACCCGTTTCCCCACCCCGACCGAGGTCCATATCGAGCTCGACCTCGCCCCCTCGACGTGGACGATCGAGCGCGCCGACACACCCCGACGCGAGGCGGCCGGCCCCGACGGTCAGCGCGCAACGGTCACCGACCACATCCTGCTCATCCGCCGCACCAGCCACTGACGGCCAGCCGGAGGCGAGCGCGGGCCAGCTCGACGCACCGCCGCCTGCCGACCGTCGCCACGGTCGCCCACGCCACGGCGGCGACCGCGTCGTCGAGCGAGTTCCTCGCCGCCTCCCGTGCCACCAGCCGGCGCAGCCCGTGGGAGTGCAGACCGCCAGGCAGGTTCAACGCCCGGTCCGCCGGGCGTAGGTTCGCCACTCCCGGAGCCCGGTAGGCCAGCCCTGTCCCCGTCCCCCGGCCGAACACGGTGGCCAGCGACCGCCGATGCCCCTTCTCCAGCCAGGTCCACACCACCCCGGCAGGCCCCGACCGGCTGCCTCATCACCAGAGTGGTGAGGATCCGGGACCAGCTCGGCGCCCGAACGCCATGCTGGTCACCGTTGTGGAGAAGCTCGGGCTCACGCCGGGCATGCGTGAAACCTGGCGGTGACGCCCTGTGCTGGCATCTGTGGGCTGGCGAGCCACCGCCCCGAATGTCTTTGCCACCGCGGTGAACCGGTCAGCGAGGCGGCATGCTCTGGTCCTGAAAGCAGCTCGCCCCCGCGGACTTCCCCGCTCCCAGCCAGACCTCGACGATCTCGGCCTCGACCCAGCCGCGTGGATCACCGAACGCTGTGAACGGACCCACCGCCCCACCACCGGTCCGGACGGGCGCACAACTGCGGCCGTCGCGGACAACGTCATCGTCGTCCGCCGCACCTGAATCGTGCCGACAGGCGGCTCCACGGTGACCGGGGAGCCGCCCCGAAGGTCAACCCGCCCGGCCCCGCGCTCCGGTGGTCAGGCCCGCGCCCTCGCGTGTGGCCGGGACGATGTCGGCGCCGAAGCGGAAGTCGGGATCGATCTGACCAGCCAGATCCGCCCCCACCGCCGCGTTCGCCCATGCCGAGGCGTTACGCAGATGGATCTCATGCATCTGCGCCAGGAAGCGATCCGGATCCCGCTTCGTCGCGTCCACCACCGCCTTCATCCGGTCCAGCACCGTCCGATCCGACACATCGAGATCGTCGATGCCGAACGCGCGCCCCTGTTCCATTGCCCGCACAGGGGCGGACTGACTCAGCCAAGCCAACAGGTCCACGCCCACCTCACGGCGCAGAAACTCCACGTCCCCGGCGTCGGTCACCTTGTTGCCCACCACAGACAAGGCCACCTCGAACTCCGCCGAATACCCCAGGTACTGACGGTGCACCGCCACGGCCTTCCGTGTCGGCTCACACACCAGAAAGGTCCGGTCGAACCGCGTGAACAACCCCGACGCGAACGCGTCGGCCCCCGCGGTCATATCCACCACCACGTACTCCCCGGGGCCGTCCTGGAGATGGTTGAGCAACAGCTCCACCGCACCCAGCTTGGAGTGGAAGCACGCCACGCCGAGATCCTCCTCGGCGAACGCCCCGGTAGCGAGCAGACGCACACCTCCCGCCTCGACTGCGAACCGCGACCAGATCGGATCTCCCAAGCCGAGCAGTCGCGAACCCACCCCCGGCGGGCTCGTCTTCACCATCACCTCCGCCGACGGAATGCGCGGATTGTCACCCCGCAGATAGTCTTTGATCTCGGTGAGGTGCTCGCCCATCGGCGGCACCACCACATCATCAGCCAGCCCCAGCGCAACGCCAAGATGCTGGTTGATGTCCCCGTCTATGGCCAGCACCGGATGCCCGGACGCGGCCAGATGCCGACAGAACAGCGCGGACAACGTGGTCTTCCCGCTGCCACCCTTGCCAACGAAAGCGATCTTCACGCGCGGCGCCCCTTGACCATGGCGACGTTGCTGTGATCCTCAGCAGGATCGCAACGATACCCGTTGTCATTAAGATCAGTCGTTCGCGCCAGACCGACGTGTCGGCCGTCCCGACGCGCACCGCAGGCCCCTCGCCTCACCGGAAGGTCATCCGCGCCGACATGGGCTCTCTGCCTCCGACGCGGGAACCGGCACCATGCCGGGTCGTCGCCTCGTCCAGCACCATTACCCCTCATCTCACCTTCCTCGCCGAGCCGACCAGGCCGATACCCTCAACCCACCACAGGGGTCGAGCGCGTGCTCGACGATAGGTGCCCGGCAACCATCCCCGGCCAGCACGACGAGAGAAGGCCACAGCCGGTCACCCGCTAACACGCAGACCTTGCCGGTGATCACAGCGGCCCAGAGCGCTGGCCGACGCGGGCCGAGGTGAACGCCGCCTCGGGCTACGACCTCAGATCCACTCGTTGGTCACAGCAGCCCGCGCTTGCAGGCGGCGACGAGTCGACCGGGCACCCGGAGTGTGCGGCCGTCGGGGGTGGTCACCGGCACCAGGTCGGGCGCCACGGCCTTCCACTGGGCGCGGCGGTGCCGGGTGTTGCTGCGGGAGGTCCTGCGCTTGGGGACGGCTATGTCAGCGGCTTCTCTTTCCGTAGCGGCGGTTGAACTTCTCGACGCGGCCCGCGGTGTCGATCACCCGCTGGTCGCCCGTCCAGAACGGGCGAGAATCAGCGGTGATGTCGACCGCGATGAGCGGGTAGGTGTTGCCGTCCTCCCAGTCGATCGCGCGGCCCGAGGTGGCCGTGGACCGGGTCAGAAACGCCCTTCCGGTCGACCGATCCTGGAAGACGACCGGGTGGCAGTCGGGGTGGATATCCCTCTTCACAACTCCTCCATCTCTTCCTGAACGCCGGTGGACGGGTCGACGAGCTCCAGCTCGCCGGCCAGCGCGGGTCCGCTGCCGGCCAGCAACCCCTCGCGCAGGATCGTGGTGATCTCCTCAGGCGACACGGCCAGGTGCGCCAGACCTCCTCCGCCAGGTCATGGCCGGCCTGACCGGCCATCGATACGACCTCCGTCCGCAGCGACCAGTCTATCGAAAACGATTTCCATTTCAGGGGCAGGGGTGGGGGTGGGGGTGGACACGTCATCACGCCGCCGGCTACCCACGAGCCCCACCCCTTCAAAGATCACCGACCGACCGGAACCCCCGCCGAGCCGATCACAGTCATCCATGACCGGAGAGAAACTCATGGCCACCGATCCACGCATCCCCATCACAGTGCCGTCCGGCTTCCTCGGCGCGGGCAAGACCACGCTGCTCAACCACGTACTCGCCAACCGCGAGGGGCGCCGGGTCGCGGTGGTGGTCAACGACATGAGCGAGGTCAACATCGACGCCTCGCCGGCCTCCGACCGGGGTGGCGAACGCCTGGTCGAGCTGACCAACGGCTGCATCTGCTGCACCCCGCGGGAGGACCTGCTCGAAAGCGTGGGCGCCCTGGCCCGCGAGCGCCGCTTCGACACCATCCTCATCGAGTCCACCGGGATCTCCGAACCGATGCCGGTCGCGGCAACGTTCGAATGTACGTTCGATGGCGGCACCAGCCTTTCCGACCACGCTCGCCTCGACACCATGGTCACCGTGGTCGACGCCTCGAACTTCCTGGCCGAGCTTGAGCGTGGCGACTACCTCGTTGAACGCTCCCTGGAGGCTGAGGAGGGCGACGAACGCGGCATCTCCGATCTGTTGATCGACCAGGTCGAGTTCGCCGACGTGCTGGTACTCGGCAAGACGGACCTGGCCACCTCCGACCAGGCCGCCACCGTCGAAGGGCTGCTACGCAAGCTCAATCCGAACGCCCGCCTCGTCCGCGCCGCCCGTCCCTTCCACCCCGCCCGCCTCGCCACCGCCCTCACCGACTGGGAGGGTGTGCTGCGCAGCAAGGGCTTCTGCCATATCGCCAGCCGCCCACACACCCTGGCCGTCTGGTCCCAGGCCGGACCGAACATGACCATCGAACCCGGCGAACTACTCACCGGCCACACCGCCACCCAGGAACTCGTCTTCATCGGCATCGGGCTGGACCCCGACGAACCACGCCGACGGCTCGACCCCGCCCTGCTCACCGACACCGAACACGCCGCAGGCCCCACCACCTGGCAACAGTTCCCCGACCCGCCGCCCGCTTGGGACACCCGGAACCGCACCACCACGAACACGATATTTCCGCATAGCGGTAGCCCATCGTCGTAACAGGCAGTTTCGTCCGCGCCGCAAGCGATATTCGGCAAGGTGGCGGTCCACAGTACCTGGCTCGGTCGCGCCGATGTCGGGCTGGCGGCGGCCTGCGGGTGCCGGGCCCCCATAGCAGCCGCGGGGGCAGCCCACTCCTGATCCTGCCGGCGATGGCAAAATCAGTGGTCACGTAGTACCGGGCCGCGATCAGCGCGAAAGGTGAGAACGGGCCCAGAGCTGACCTAGAAGGATGCTGATCACATGCCTAGAGCGAGTTCATCCCCAGTCGGAGTGGGTGTTGGCCGCAGGGGGACGACTTCCCGGTCCACCAGGCAGGGAGCGGCCATCTCGGCAGCCCTCGCGACCACAGGGACCTTCGCCACCGCCCAGGAACTGCACGCGACGCTCCGGGCGGCAGGCGACTCGACCGGCCTCACGACCGTCTACCGGCACCTCCAGGTACTCGTCGACCGTGGCGAGGTTGACGTACTGAGGAATCCCGACGGCGAGACACTGTACCGGCGATGCGTGAGCGAGGAACACCATCATCACCTTGTCTGCCGGGCCTGCGGACTGCCCGTCGAGATCGGCAGTCCCGACGTCGAGGCCTGGGCGGCTCGCGTCGCGGCAGCCGAAGGGTTCATCGACGTAACTCACACGGTCGAAATCTCGGGCCTGTGTCGTGCCTGCTCTTCGAGTCTTCGGCGTGAGCCATAGACCTGTGGGGTGCCGGAACTCGGCCACCGGTGTTGACCTGGCCTTTGGGGCGGCTCGCTCGTATTCGTTGATCAGACCGCCGGGGACAGGCTGGCGTTTGATCAGTTCCTGGGTCAGGTCCGCAGCGGGGTGGTCAGGCCGGGGTGGTCGAAGGTCGCGGCCGCGGTGGGGTCGTCGTCCGTTGTAGTGCCGTGCGTACTCGGCCAGGACAACGCGCAGGTGCCGCTCACCGAAGATCAGCATCCTGTCGGTGACCGCTGGAACGTCATCGACACCTGGGTCTGGTCCACCGACCAGGCCCACCCCGCGATCATCGACATCGACATCGACACCTTCGCCCAGGCCCAGACTTGCCGAACCGCCCGGCGGGTCACTCCACCCGATGAGTGGGAACGTCGTCATGACGCCTCCCGTCGGCCCCGCACGCGCGGGGTCTCCCCAGTCGGAGCGGGGGGCGCGTGACGATGTGCAGGCGGTGGGCGCCGACGCCACGCTGACCCGTTTCACCTACCGGCCAGCCGCATCGAGCGGAGGCGGCCATCGAGTGGGGGCCCGAGATAGCCGGCGCCCGCAGCGCGGTCGGCTCGGATCCCTGTGTGTCGGCGACGGGAGCCGGGCAGGTCGACAGATGGCGCCACCGTCCGTTGGGGCCAGGCGCTGTCGGCCTGCCATGTCATGCGGCCGAAAGATCACGTTGCGATGGGGCGGAGGTAGTGGTGGCGGGGCGCCGGGTACTCGGGGACGCTGTGCCAGGCGCGCTACGTCCGGCTGGCTGGTCCCACGTGCCCCGGTCGTTCCGCCGCGCTCTCGTGGGCTGCCCGCTGCTCGTCGGGCTGGCGGCTGTGTTCGTGGCGCTCCTGGACCCGAGGCCGGCTGTAATCGCCACGACCGTCGTCGCGTTCGTGTCCGAGGTCACCGCCGCGCTGGCCTGCTTCTGGAGTGCTCGGCACGCCGCGGCAGGTGATCGACGATGGCGGGTACTCATCGGCACGTTCGCGGTCGGCCTCGCGGGAGGTGCCCTCCTCACCGCGGTGACCTTGCTGAAGGGCGACTCGATCAGATCGGTGATCTTGGAGTATCTCGGCTTGATCGTCTTCTACGGCCTGGCACTGGCCGGGTTGTTATGCCTGCCGACCTACCCGGTTGATGGCCGGAGTGTGCGTGGCCAGGGCAGCGATCTGACCCGTTGGCACGCGATTGTCGTGCTCGACAGCGCACTGATCGTCGGCTCGGTCCTCCTGTTCGAATGGGGGACGTCGCTGGAAGCGATCGCCCGGGCGAGTGCACCCGACCCTGCGCAGCTCCTCATTGCGCTTGTCCACCAGCTGACGGTGCTGGCCCTCGCGGCCACTGTGCTGCTGATCGCGACGTTCCGCCGACCGCGGTCCCCGGCGACATTGGCACTGCTGGGCAGCGGCCTGCTGGCGTACTCCCTCACGGGCAGCATCCACGTCTACCGCTTCGCCCACGGGCACTACGACCTCCCGGCGTGGAGCCTGATTCCGCTCATCGTCTCCCTCCAGCTGATAGCCCTCTCCGCCCTGGCACCGGTTCGTGGACCGGTGGAACAGCACACCGCGGCCGAGGCCGGTCCACGGTCGATGTGGGTACATACCGCCCTGCCGTACGCCGTGCTCGGCGTGACCGGTCTGTTACCTCTTGGCAAGCTGGTGGCGGGCACGCCACTCAACCGGGTCGAGACGTATGGCGTGGTGTCACTGCTGCTCCTGGCGTTCACCCGACAGATGATCACTATGGCCGAGAACACCCATCTGCTGGCCGAGGTGAGAAAACGCGAGAAGCAGCTGAACTATCAGGCGTTCCATGACCCCCTGACCGGTCTGGCCAACCGGGCACTGTTCGCCCGACGCCTGCAGCACGAGGTCGATCCTGACATCGAGCCAGGGAACGACACCACATCCACTGGCAGTCAGGCCGCCGTGTCCGTTCTGTGCCTGGACCTGGACCAGTTCAAACGGGTCAACGACACGTTCGGTCACGCCATCGGCGACGAACTCCTCAAGATCATCGCAGGCAGGCTGCGGGCTGGAACCGGCACGAACGACACAGTCGCCCGCCTCGGTGGGGACGAGTTCGCCGTCATCATCGACAGCTCAGGCCCAGACAAACCAGTCCACGTGGCCCAGCGCCTCGCAGCGGCGGTCCAGACGCCGTGCCACCTCGCGGGCCGGACCTACCTCCCACATGCCAGCCTCGGACTCGTCACCCTCGACCCCGACGCACGACCAGCAAGCCCCGACAGCCTGCTCCACCAGGCCGACCTGGCGATGTACGCAGCGAAACGCACCAAGACAGGCAGACCCGTCGTATACGACCGCCACCTGGTTGGCGGTGACCACCCGCCCTGCCCATGACGGCCATCACGACGCCCGCGCAGTGGCAGCAAACCGACGACCCATGAAATTCGGAGACCGGGCAGGGGAAGGGGGTCAGCGTCGGGCTGAAAAGGCACGTAAGCAATACCTGCACCACCCAACGATACTGTGGGTTTGGGCATAAGAACGCAGAAAAGCGGCAACCTCTCCCCCACTACGTCAACACGAACGGACCAGCGGCAACCGGGCCCAGCAGGCTCTGCCGCATCCGGCCGGGCAGGTTCTCGTGCCGGCGGTCAAACATGATTAGGACACGGGTCGAGATGCGGTCACTCCTACACCTCCGGCCGGTTTCGGAGTTCGCCGGGTTCCGATTCCCGCCCGAGGTGATCGGGCTGCGGTCCGCTGGTAGTGCGCCACGAGGAACCTCGTTTGATCCCCGGCTCGGCCGGGGGGATCGGAGGAACGCCGATATTCTTTACTCGCTACACCGCAGACCGCATCGAATTCGCCCAGACGAGAGAGTCCTCGGCACCGCAGGGTCAACAACCGCTACACGAACTCGCCATCCGAGGTCGAGTAGCAGCCTTGTGTCCACCCTCCACGCTCGAGACCACACAGGAACCACGCGCGACGGCCTTGAAGCCGGCCAGATCGAGGTCATCGCCGACAGAGAGCGCGCCGAGGCCAAGGCCGCACTGGGCACCGACCCCCTCGCCGAATTCCATCGTCACAATGCGCGGATGCGTTCGAGCGCTGTCAGGATTGTTTCCTCGCGACCGGCCGGCTGCGGGAGACAAGGGAACGCATTCGTCCCCGGATCAGGGACGTCGAGGATGGTGCGGCTTCCGGCGCGACGAAAGGTACTCGTATGGGTTTACCAAGGTGGCGACGGGCCCGTTCGGGACGCATTGCGCTTTCCGTGTCGGCCGGGATGCTGGCGGTGGCTGCCGGTGCCGGTGGGTGTCAGGTTCCGGTGCCACCCCCGGGCGGCGGGACTGGTGGGAGTGGCGGCGTGAGCGGGCCACTGTCGGCGGCCACCCAGGCATGGTGAGCGTACGACCGACCGACCGGCTTCGGCTCGGTGACGACGAACGTCACCGTCCCGATGCGGGATCAGACGCCGCTGGACTGCCTGCTGGTGCGCCCAGCGCAGGACGGCGCGGCCGCCGCCGGCCGGTTCCCGGGGCTCGTCGCCGAGTTCACCCCGTACGCCCTCATCCGGTCCACGATGGAGGGCGAGGCGAAGTACTTCGCCGAACACGGCTACAACGTGCTGGTCTGCAACCTGCGGGGAACCGGCGCCTCCGGCGGGACCTGGCAGCACGCGATGTCCTCCCAGGACGGCAGGGACGCCCACGACCCCGTCGAATGGCTCGCCACCCAGCCGTTCGGCAACGGTGACGTCGGGATCTACGGCGAGAGCTACGGCGGCCAGACGGCGCTCGGTGCTGCGGTCGAGGCACCCCCGCACCTGCGCACCGCTGTGCCCATGCAGGCGCCGTCCGCACTGTACGACGACGTGATCTACCCCGGCGGGGTCAAGACCACCGAGCGCGGAACCATCGACACGTGGCCCGACGGCGCCGCCGTGCTCAGCGGCGGCCGGATCGACGCGGACGCCGAGTACGCCGCCAACCGGGCGCATCCCACCTTCGACGCCTACTGGCAGGACCGTTCGTTCGCCGGCAGGTACAACGCCATCCGCGTACCGATGCTCATGGTGGGCGGCTGGAACGACCAGTTCTTCCGCGCCGGCACCATCACCAACATCGAGAACACGGCCGACCGGACCTGGGCCATCTACGGTCCGTGGGCGCATTCCATGCCGTTCCGGTTCGCCAGCTACCCGCACCCGCCGGCGGAGGCTCTGTCTCCAGGGCTGCTGCTCGCCTGGTTCGACCGCTGGGTGAAGAAGCTGCCGAACGTCCCCGTGCCGGCCCGGCCGACCTTCGTCAGCTATGAGGGCCCGACCGGCAGCGGTGCCGGCTGGCGGCAGCTGACCCGCTGGGTACCCGCCGGGACGGGCTCCCTCGTTCTCTCCCTGGGCGCGGACGCGACCCTCACTCCGGTCGGTGGCGCTGGCAGCGGCCCGGGTGGCACGGTCAGCTTCACCCAGCCGGCCGACCCGGCCAGCCCGGGTGGCTCGGCCACCTTCACCACCGCGCCCCTCCCCAGCGCACAGGTGCTGGTCGGACGGCCCCGGCTGACCCTGCGCGCGACCCTGTACGGGCCCGACGCCAACCTGTACGCCGAGCTGCTCGATGTCGCCCCCGACGGCACCAGTGTCCTGGTCAACAACGGCTTCCTGCGCGCCAGCCACCGCTCGTCGCACGTCACTCCGACGCCGGTCACGCCGGGGCAGCCGACGACGTTCACCGTCGACATCCGCGCCCAGCACCACCGCTTCGCCGAAGGCCACCGCCTCGCGCTGCGTCTGTCCGGCGGAGCGGCGAACACGCTGACCCCGAACCCGTCCCCCGTCGACGTCACGCTCCTCGTCGGGATCTCCACCCTGCGGCTCCCCGGCCTGTGATCAGGTCGGGCACGCCTCGATCCCGGCGGTTACCCGCGGCGCGGTAACTCCCCGCCGATGGCGCGGGCATGGGCGCAGTCCGGTCCGCGAACCTGACATCGCCGCGATGAGGGCCGGGGCCATGCGCCCAGTTCTGGCCACTCCGGACAGACTCGACGCAGCCACGGCTGACACCCGACCACTCGGCCGCATCCGCCCGCGCCGCCATCGAAGCCGGCGTAGAGGAGGTCCGCAGCCGGCTGGGCCGCCCCACCATCCTGGTGAACAGCGCCGGCGTCGCTCCGGAGGGGCCGTTCCTGGAGATCAACACCAGGCAGTGGAACCGGTCGATCGCCGTCAACCTCACCGGCACCTTCGACTGCTGCCAGGTCGTCCTCCCGGGCATGCTCGAGGCAGGCTGGGGCCGCATCGTCAACATCTCCTCGTCGAGCATCCACACCGGGCCGCCGCAGATGGCCTCGTACGTGGCGGCCAAGTCCGGCGTCGTCGGCCTCACGAAGGTCCTCGCCCGCGAATTCGGCCGCAAGGGCATCACCGTCAACAACATCCCGCCCGGATTCGTCGACAGCCCCATGCTCCGCAACGCCCAGAGCAGCGGCCATATAGACATCGACGTCCAGACAGCCGCCACACCGGCCGGCCGGATCGGCCGCCCCGAGGACATCGCCGCAGCCTGCGCCTTCCTCGTCAGCGACGAGGCCAGCTACATCACCGGCCAGACCTTCAACATCAACGGCGGCCGCAACACCTGAGACCAGGACGCCGTGCTGGTACGTGCCGGTTCGCGATCTCCTGGGTTCGCCGCGCCGTCCGCGTCCGTCTGTGGGAGGGCGCCGGTGGCGTCGAACAACGGAGACGTCACCCGGCAGGGCCAGCGACGCCGCTTGCCGAGCCCTCGCTACGTCTCTGTAAGCAACCGGTAGGCAGCAGGCAGGGCGAGATGGCCAGCTCCGCCCGAGCGGTCTACCCGCACCTGGCCACCAACCACGGCCAGGTGGGGGCTCCGCTGAGCGCCGACGCAGCAGCAGCCGCCGTATTGGCGCTCTCAATCTCGCCACTTGCGCGCGCTAACAACCCGATGTTAGCTTGTCGATCCACAGCACTAGCGCGCGCTAGCGCACCTGGGCCCTCATCTCCACGGCCTCGGTCATCTTCCGGAGGGCGGCGCCCAGGAGGGAGAACTCCTGGACCAGGAGGCACGAACACCGGTATCCGCACGCTGACCGGCTGACGCATCAGTATGGAGTCGACGATGACGTATGATGACGCGCTGACGCCCGAGGCCCGGGCGGACGCGCTTCTGCGGACGATGACGGTGGAGGAGAAGGCGCAGCAGATCACGGGCCTGATGCCGGTCGGGCTGCTCGGCGTGGACGGCCTGATCCAGGCACAGGCCGAGCGCGTCATGGGCAACGGGATCGGCCACATCGCGCCGCTCGGGATGCTCAGCCACCGGACGCCGGCGAACCTGGCGAAGGGTGTCAACGAGATCCAGCGTTATCTCGTCACCCGGACCCGCCTGGGCATTCCCGCGCTCTTCCACGTGGAGGCCCTCAACGGTGTGGTCTCGCCCGGGCTGACCACGTTCCCGACCGCGATCGGGCTCGCCGCCGCCTGGACCCCCACCGGCGTGGAGGAGATGGCGGACGTCCTGCGCCGGCAGGCCCGGGCAATCGGTCATCCGCTCGTCCTGTCCCCCGTCATGGATGTCGCCCGGGACGCCCGCTGGGGCCGGGTCCATGAGACCTACGGCGAGGACCCGTACCTGGTGTCCACGATGAGCGTCGCGTTCGTCCGCGGCATCCAGGGCGGCGACCCGCGCGAGGGTGTGATCGCGACCGGGAAGCACTTCCTCGGCTACGCCTCACCGAAGCCGGGCAGAACATGGCCCGCACCGCCATCGGGGCCCGGGAGCTGTACGAGGTGTACGCCCGCCCGTTCGAGGCCGCCATCAGACTGGCCGGCCTCGGGGCGGTGATGAACTCCTACAGCACGATCGACGGCATCCCGGTCGGCGCGGCCTGCCGCGGGAACGCCTCGGTTTCGCCGGCACCGTCGTCTCCGACTACGAGACCATCCGCCACCTGTACAAGCGGCTCGGTGTCGCGCGTGACGCCGAGGAAGCCGGCCGGCTCGCTCTCGCTGCGGGCCTCGACGTCGAGCTTCCCGTCCCCGACGGCTACGGTTCCACGCTCGCCCAGGCGGTGCACGCCGGCACGGTTCCCGTCGAGCAGCTGGACCAGGCCGTGTGGCGGGTCCTGCGGGACAAGTTCGCACTCGGCCTGTTCGTCGACCGGCCCTACGCCGACGAGGACCCCGTCGTCATCAACGAGGTCGCCCGCCAGGGTGTCGACCTCTCCTACCGGCTCGCCCAGCAGTCGGTGACCCTGCTGGCGAACGACGGCACCCTGCCGCTGTCCCGGGACCTGCGCCGGATCGCGATCGTCGGCCCGCACGCCGACGGGATCTCCTTCGCGTTCCCGCCCTACACCTACCCCGCCGCGCTGGAGATGCTCCGTGCCCGGTTCACCGGTGAACGGGCCCACATACCCGGCGCCGAGAACATCGCCGGCGACATCACCCCCGAGGCGACCGCGCTGATGCGCCAGGAGCTCGCCGGGCCCATCGGGACACCGATCGACGACTACATCCGCGACGCCTACGGAGCGCTGTCCCTCGCCGACGCCGTCCGGCGGGCCGTCCCCGACGCGCGGGTGACCGTGGCGCCCGGCTGCGAGGTCCTCGACGAGGAGCCGGCCGACATCCCGGCCGCGGTCGCCGCCGCCGCGGCCGCCGACGTGGTGATCCTCGCCCTCGGCGGACGGGCCGGCTGGTTCACCCCCCGGATCACCGAGGGCGAGGGCTGCGACACCGCGAACATCGACCTGCCGGCGAACCAGGTCGCGCTCGTCGAAGCGGTCGCCGGCACCGGAACTCCCTGCGTGGGCATCGTGTACACCGGCCGGCCGATGGCTCTGACCCCGGTTGTCGACCTGCTCCCGGCGTTGCTCTACGGCTACTACGGCGGCCAGTGCGCCGGCACCGCCATGGCCGACGTGCTGTTCGGCGACGTCAACCCGGCCGGCAGGCTGCCCGTCTCCATCCCGCGGCACTCCGGGCAGGTGCCCGTCTACTCCGGCCAGCCGACCGGCACCGGCTACCGGCGCACCGACCAGGACATGCACCTGGGCTACCTCGACCTGCCGTCGGGCCCGCTGTTCCCCTTCGGCCACGGACTGAGCTACACCACCTTCGACTACCACGACCTCACGGTCAGCTCACCCGAGGTCGACAGCGAGGGCACTGTCACCGTCGGACTGACCATCCGCAACACCGGCGCACGGGCCGGCGACGAGGTCGTGCAGCTCTACTTCTCCGACCAGGCCACCGGCGTCACCCGACCCGCCCAGGAGCTCGTCGGCTTCACCCGCCTCAGCCTGGACGCCGGCACGGCGGCGACCGTGGCCTTCACCGTGCCCATGAGCCAGCTCGGCTACGTCGCCCTCGACGGCGGATTCGTTCTCGAACCCAGCCCGATCCGGATTCTCGCGGGCAGCTCGTCCGACGACATCCGCCTGCGCGGCAGCTTCGACGTCGTCGGGAAAACCGCCGAACTGAACGGCCGCCGTTCCTTCCTCTCCGACGTCGCCGTCAGCCACCTGGCGTGAAAGAACGGGATTCCCCCCAGGAGGTCCACCGGCTATGAGCACGTTTCCCGACGGCTTTCTGTGGGGTGCTTCGACCGCCGCACACCAGGTGGAGGGCGGCAACGTCAACTCCGACATGTGGCGCAGCGAATGGGCGGAGAACTCGAGGTTCGCCGAGCCGTCGGGAGACGCCTGCAACTACTACCACCGGTACCCGGAGGACATCGCGACCCTGGCCGGCCTCGGCCTGAACGCCTACCGGTTCGGGGTCGAGTGGGCACGGATCGAGCCGGCGGAGGGCTATTTCTCCCGCGCCGCTCTCGACCACTACCGCCGGATGGTCGGCACCTGCCTCGAGCACGGAATCACCCCGGTCGTGACCTACAGCCACTTCTCGACACCGCGCTGGTTCGCCGACGCGGGAGGGTGGAGCAACCCGGCAGCGGCGGACCTTTTCGCCCGGTACGCGGGCCGGGTGACCGAGCACATCGGCGACCTGGTGCCCTGGGTGTGCACGTTCAACGAGCCGAACGTCATCTCCCTGATGGTGCACCTCGGTGTCATCCCGGCCGCCTCGCGCGACGAGGCCCTCGGCCTGTCGACCAGCGGCGAAGGCCCGGACCGCGGCGCGGCGCGCTCGGGCGCGGCGTGGGCCGCCCCCAGCGTCGAGGTGATGGCGAAGGCTCACCGCAAGGCCGTGGACGCCATCAGGTCCGGTCCCGGGAACCCAGCCGTCGGCTGGACGCTGGCTCTCATCGACCTCCAGCCCGCCGACGACGGCGAACAACGCTGGCAGGCCGTACGCCAGGCGGCCCTGCTCGACTGGCTCGACGTCTCCCGCGACGACGACTTCGTCGGCGTGCAGACCTACACCCGGGAACGCATCGGCCCCGACGGCGTCCTGCCCGTCCCCCCGGGAGCGCCCACCACGCAGACCGGATGGGAGGTCTACCCCCAGGCGTTGGGCCACACCGTCCGACTCGCCGCCGAACGGGCCGGCGTGCCCGTCCTCGTCACCGAGAACGGCATGGCCACCGACGACGACGGCGCCCGGATCGCCTACACCACCGCCGCCCTCGAAGGGCTGGCCGGCGCCATCGCCGACGGCGTCGACGTCCGCGGCTACCTGCACTGGTCCCTGCTCGACAACTTCGAGTGGACGGCTACCAGATGACCTTCGGACTCGTCGCCGTCGACCGCACCACCCTCACCCGCACCGTCAAACCCTCCGCCCGCTGGCTCGGCAAGGTCGCCCGCGCCGGCGGACTCATCTGAAGCGCCAGGAACAAGGGAAGCGTGATCTGAAGATCCGAGAGGGAATTGTGAGTTCTTCAGGCGGCGCGGCGCGGGGTCAGATGCGGTCGGCGGAGTAACGCACACCGATCTGGGCGCGCGCGGCGTCGAGCGTCCGCATGATCGAGACGGATTCGTCCAGCGGCATGATGTCGCTGCCGAGGTGCCCGGACCGCAACCGTTCGTGTACGTGATGGGCCTGGTGATGCAGGCCTCCCCCGGCCGTCCCGTCGCCGTCGCCGTCCCGGCCGGCCGGCAGGTGCAGGCGCTCGGTGTCACTCCCCCGTTGCACGACGAGTTCGTCCGGGCAGTGCATGAACGCCGGCAGCTCAATGCTTCCGGCGGTGCCGGTGACCCGGCCGGTACATGTCAGGCCTGCACGAAGCGAGGCCTTGGCGATGGCGATCGCACCGCTGTCGTAGGAGGTCAGGACGGCGAGGTGCTCATCGACACCGGTCTCGCCGAGCTGCCCGAACGCCGCGACCCGACTCGGCTCGCCGAGCAGCATGCTCGCCAGCGACACCGGATAGACGCCCAGATCCAGCAGCGCACCGCCGCCCAGGGCAGGGTCGAACAGCCGGTGGGAGGGTGTCATCGGCAACCGGAATCCGAAGTCACCCTCAACCGAGAGCACGGTACCGATGTCGCCCGCCGTCACCAGTTCGCGCAGAGCCGCGTAGGCGGGCAGGAAGCGGCTCCACATCGCCTCCATCAGAAACCTTCCGTGCGCTCTGGCCGTGGCGACCATGTCGGCGGCCTGGCCGGCGTTGAGCGCGAACGGCTTCTCACACAGCACCCCGTGCCCGGATTTCAGGAAAAGCAGGGTGTGCTCGTGATGGTGCGAGTGCGGGGAGGCCACATAAACGATATCGATACCGTCGTCGGCAGCAAGGAGCTCGTACGAGTCGTACCTGCGGCGCGGAACGATGCCGTACTTCTCACCGAATTCGTCGGCGGTCTGCCGGCTGCGGGAACCGACGGCGACCAGCTGAGCCTCCGGAAGGCGACTCAGCGCGTCAGCGAAACTTCTGGCGATCGCCCCGGTCCCGGCGATACCCCAACGAAACGCCATGCGTACCTCATTCTCCAGAGGGCACCACAACCGGGCGCCGTCGCGGCTCTCTTCCGCCGCTCGGAAGGCCGGCGGCAGCGGTGTCCCACGCGACACCCTGATCCATGTGTGACACGTGTGATGTGAATCTGCCAGGCCCAAAATCCTGCTGCTCCGGGTCAGCTCGACCCGATCGCCCGATAGGCGACACGGGTGAGCGTGGCGTCGGTGCCCACCGCCTCGACGCGCCGACGACCCGGCCGGTGAAGCCACTGGCGACCTCGGTGGACAGGTACCGGCCGTGCCGGGCGAGATCCAGCGGGGATGCAGGGCCGCGGCGGAGAAGTCGCGGTGGAACAGATGCGGGCCTTCGGGATGCGCGAGGCCGGTCCCGCGCCACAACGTCTGCGACTGGGTCAGGAGCTTGCCGCTCTCGGGATTGACGGCTGCCTGGAGAACGCCCGCGTCCGGGCGGGTCCAGGTGACATAGCAGGTCCCGTCGAGGTCCCAGGCCAGGTCGGGGTCGATACCGATCGCCCTGACGACGTAGGTCGGTTCGCTCCAGGGCCCGGCTGGTCCTCGGTGTGGACGATCAGGCGGCCCCTGAGGACGTCGGTGCGATTGGTGGTGATCTGAGCCCCCTCGTTCTCGCTGGCTGGGCGATCAGTCGCCGGCGGGCAGGGGCCGGTGCGGAGCCGTCGTGGAGGTCAGCCACGCCGTGATCCGGTCCAGGCTGCGCTCGGCCGCTGGCGTGAACGGTTCGTTCAGGTGCCCGTGCAGGGAACCCGGCTCGAACTCGACGCGGACCGGAACGCCGGCCGTCGCGAGCTGCGCGGCGTAGGCCTCTCCCGAGGCGCGCAGGAAGTCCGTGTCGGAGTTGAGGAGATACACCGGTGGCTGCCCGGCGGCATCGCCGTTGGCGGGGAAGGCGTACGGGTCAGCCAGTGCGGCCTCGGCTCCGGTGAAGTTCCGGTTGATCTCGGGGGCCATGTCGGCGGTGAGGAAAAGACCTGTCGCCGTGTCCGTCCTGGCCCGCAGCTCCGCGCTCGCGGGCGGAAGCTGCGCGTGCAGGGCGCCGTACACGATCAGCAGGGACGCGGGCAGCGGCCCGGCGCCGTCCCGGAGCCGCTTGGTCACGCCAGCGGCCAGGTTCCCGCCCGCGCTGGCCCCGCCGAGGTGCAGTCCGGACGGTTCGGCCTGGAGTTCCTCGGCGTGCTCGACGGCCCAGTGCCAGGCGGCGAGCACGTCGTCGGACGGTGCCGGGAAGCGGGTGCCCCGAAGGCACTTGCGGTACTCGATCGACAGCACGGGAACGCCACGCGACGCCAGAGTCAGCCCGACCCAGTTCGCCTCGGGCATGTCGAGGTCACCGGTGACGAAGGCACCACCGTGCGCCCAGACCAGCGCCGTGCCTGTCGCGCGGCCCGGCTCGCGGTAGAGCCGGGCCGGCATCCCTCCGGCGCCGTCGATGGTCACGTCACGGACCTCGACCCGGGCCAGTTCGGGGTAGTGGGCGGTGAGGGCCGCGGTGTCCGGACCCGCCGGTATCCGCTCGGCTATCACGTCGGGATGTGTTGTCTCCAGGAAGCGGACCCAGCCGGCGAAAGGCGTGAGGGTTCGCTCCTCGCCAGCCTCAGCGGTCACGACAACCCTGACCATGCGACGACATGCTGCGTTCTCCTTGATCGGTACTGGTCTCCCACCAGGCGCCGCGGGATGGCCGCGGCGCGGAACCGGGAGGAACCTGAGTTCAGGCGCTGCGCGCGGGAATGATGATCGTCCCGATAGCGCGGATGTCATCGCTGCTGGACCCGGCGAGCAGAGTCACCTCGCCGGCCTCGATACCCCGGGAGCCGTCGACCATCGTGTAGAAGAGGCGCTCGACGGGGGCTTCGAGCGAGACGGTCGTGCGTTGGCCCGCCGCCAGCGTGAGCCGGGTGAAACCGATCAGCTGTCGCACGGGGCGGACCACCATCGCGGCTTTGTCGCGGGCGTAGAGCTGGACGACGGTCTCACCGTCGACGTCGCTGGTGTTGGTCACGGCGAGCCGCGCTCGGATGAGCCCGTCGACCTCCTCGACGGCTGCCCCGGCGGAGTCGTCGAGGGCGATGTCGAAGGTGCTGTAGGACAGGCCGTGGCCGAAGGGGTAGAGCGGGCCGTTGTCGGTGAGGTCGTTGTAGCCGTGCCGGGAGCCCGTGGGGTGGCCGTAGCCACTGCCGTGGTGATGTCCGTGGTAAAGGGGCACCTGGCCGAGGTGGCGGGGGAAGGTGCTGGGCAGTTTGCCACTGGGGTTGACCGTGCCGAAGACCGTGTCGGCGATCGCCGCGCCGTCCTCCTCGCCGAGCAGCGGTGCGAGCAGGACGGCGTTCGACGCCTGGGCGACCGGGCCGAGCAGCAGCGGTCGTCCGGAGACGACCACGGTCACCAGCGGCTTCCCCGTGGCGGCCAGCAGCGTGATGAGCGCCTCCTGGTCGCCCGGCAGGGTGGGCGGAGGCGGTCGACTGGCCTTCACCGGCGGTGTTGTTGCCGACCCAGCCGGTCCGCTCGCCGACCACGGCGATGACGATGTCGGCGTCGGCGTCGGCCTGCCCGACATCGGCGCCGTCCAGGGGGTGTTCGGCGTCAGCCTCGAACTGCCCGAGCGGGGCGTACGCGATGGACGGGTCGGTCCGCCGCAGTGCGTCGAGCACAGTGGGCGCGTCGGGGTGGAGCCTGCGTGCCTCGGCCTCGAACCGCTCGTCCATCCCGGGCATCCGGGGCTGGAAGATGTCGGTGAAGACGAAGGTCGCCGGGTCGACTCCCGGGACCTGGCCGGTCATCACCGCGACCATTCCCAGCGGTACCTCGGCGTTCGAGACCGAGGTGTAAGCGCCGAAGTGGATGCGCAGTTCGTCGGCCGCGGGGCCGACCACGACGATGCGACCGCCGTGGGGCGTGAGCGGGAGGGTGCCGTCGTTGTCGAGCAGGACCATTCCCCGGGGAGCTCGACGTCGAGGCCTGCGCTGACCGCCTGGACGGCGGCGTGCGCCGGTGAGACAGCGGTGTTGAAGAAGCGGGTCTGCAGCGTCACGGAGTCGTAGTCGCCGACGACCAGGCCGGTGAAGCCGAGCTGGTCGCGCAGCAGCTCGGTGAGCAGCCAGCGGTCGGCGGCGCAGGGGACGCCGTCGATCTCGTTGTAGGAGTTCATGATGGTCGCCAGGTCGGCCTCGGCGATGGCGCGTCGGAACGGCTCGGCGTACTCGTCGACGAGGGCCCGCCGGCCGAGCTGGGTGATGGCCTGGTTGAGGCCTCCCTCGGAGGCGCCGTAACCGACGAAGTGCTTGCGTCGGCACCCTGGATGCCGCGTACGAAGGCGACGGAGAACTGCGCGGCCAGCTCCGGGTCCTCCCCGTAGGTCTCGTGCACACGGCCCCAGCGTGGATCCCGGGCGAGGTCCATGACCGGGAACAGCGCATGCTGGATCCCGGCTGCGCGCAGGTGGGCGGCGCTCACGGCCGCGGCCCGTGTCACCAGCGCGGGATCCCAGGTGGCCGCCTGCGCCCAGGAGGTCGGGAACTGCGGGCCCGAGCTGTGCAGCAGGCCGCTGATCGCCTCGAAGTGGATGAGCGCACCGATCCCGAACGGCGTCGTCTCCCGGACCGCCGCCTGGACCCGCGCGAGATCGGACCGCAGGCTGCCGGCGCTGCGGCCCCACGGTGTGGGGCCGCAGCGCCGGCAGCCGGTCGACGTCGATGGCCGGGCTGGTCTTCCGCGGGTCCGCCCCACCCGGGCCGGGGCTGGTGGGCCGCACGACGAGATCGGTGACGGCGAACCCCGTGAGCTGGGCGACCTTCTGCTCCAGAGTGAGCTGGGAGACCAGGTCCGCGACCTTCTCGGGGGTCGGTGTGGTGACGGTCATGACGGGGTCTCCTCCTCGCGTCGCGGCTGGCCCGGTGATGTGGCGCTGCCGGTCAGCTGCTGAGGAGGAACGCCTTCCGTTCCGGGTCCCAGGGCAGGATTCGCGGTGGGATGTTGCCGGCCGGCGACTCGCGGCTGTACGTCGCCTCGTCGACGACCGTCGGCAGGCGGAAGCTGCCGAGGGAGAACGCGGCGTCCTGGAAGGACTTGTAGGTGAGGTCCTTGCCCGCCTTCTCGGTGATGGCCCTGAACAGGGTCAGGTAACGGCAGGCAGCTGCCTCGGACGTGCCCCAGGCTGGTTCCCCACTCGGGGTGAGCGCCGGCTCGATGATCTTGCCCCGGGTCTGGGGCAGTGCGGCCTCGACAGTGCTCACGCACGGATTGTTGGCCGGGGCGAAGTTGGTCGCCTGCCCGAGCGCGAGGGCGTTGTCCAGCGCGCTCAGATCGCCGCCTCGGACGCCCAGAACGTAGGAGCTGGCCGTGGAGGCATTCGCGAACAGCAGACGGGGCCGGTAGCTGCCCTTCTGGATCTCGGCGGGGAACTGGGCCTGGGAGCCGCCGACGAGGAGCACGGTGTCCACGCCCGCGGACTGGAACTTCTGGATGAAGACGTTCAGCTGCGACGAGACGGCGGCCGGGTCCGTGGTGTCGGCGTCCAGGACGCCTGTCTCGGTCACGGGGATGTTCTTGGCGCGCAGGGTGGACAGCACGACCTTGTCCAGGACTGCCTGGTCGTCGCGGTAGGCGACGACCGCCAGCTTCCTGCCGGTCAGTGCGTCGTTGTCGATGAACTGCTGGAGGCCCTCGCCGAGCTCGTCGCCGCCGCGCAGGTCGGAGACCCAGGGCGCCTGGGCCTTGGCGTAGCGCTCGGCGGTGAGGTCACCGCCGACGACGAGCGTCTTGTGGGTCTGCACGTAGCAGGTCACGTCCTCGGCGTTGAGGCTGCCGAGGACGGCGAAGACGTCCTCGTCCTCGGTCAGCCTGACGCAGGTCTCCGAGGCACCCGCCGGCGACAGCACGTCGACCGCGCCGTAGACCGGCTCGATTCTGCGACCTGCGATACCGCCGTCCTCGTTGACCTCGTCGACCAACGCCTGGAAGACGGCCTGGTAGTCGCCATGGTCGACATCGACGTACTGTTTGACCTTCTCCAGGTCGGGATAGACGAAGCCGATCTTTATGCTGTCGGCGGTGACCCCGGTCGCGGTTGCCGGTGCCGGCGGGGCGGGATACACCTCCGCGGCTGCCCCGCCGGTGGCCGGCGTGTCGTTGTCGTCGTCCGACTCGACGCTGCAGGCGGCGAGGGTGAGTGCGGTGGCTGCCGCAAGTAACAAAGAGCCGTGTCGGCGGGCGAGGCGGGGTGCGATCATCTTACAGAACTCCAGAAAGAGGGCGACTGAGCGGACAGGCTGGATCTCGGTGAAGCTTTTCGTGCGCTTCACCTACGTCGACGACGCGCTGATGACCTCGGGGCCGGTTGCCGCCGGGCCGGGCACGCTGCCACTGCGACTGATGGCGCGTTCGTCGGTGCCCAGGTAGCTCGCGATGACCTTCGGGTCGTTGCGTACCTGCTCGGGTTCTCCGTCGGCGATCACCCGCCCGGTTTCGAGGCAGTAGACGCGGTCACTGATGCCCATGATCAGTGGCATGTCGTGCTCGATGACGAGCATGGCCGCGTCGAGTTCGCGGCGGATTTCCTGAATGAGTGGCCCGAAGGCCTCCGTTTCGCGTTGGGCGACTCCCGCTGTCGGTTCGTCGAGGCAGAGCAGGCGTGCGTCGAGAGCGAGGAGGCCGGCGAGTTCGACGATGCGGCGGGTGCCGGTGGACAGGTCGGCGACAAACGCGTCGGTGTAGCGGCCGAGGCCGAGGAAGCCGATGAGGTCGTCGGCCGCGGCTCGTTGGGCGCGTTCGTGGCGGAAGGTGTGGGGAAGGTGGAGGGCGGTGCTGAGAAGCCCGGTGCGGCCGCGTGCTTCCAGGGCGATCTGGACGGTCTGGCGGACGGTGAGCTCGGGGAAGAGCGTGGCGGTCTGGAAGGTACGGCCGAGGCCGGCGCGGGCGCGGGCGGCCGGGTTTGCCCCGGTGATGTCCTGGCCGGCGAGCTCGACGGTGCCACCCGCGGGGAGGAAGCCGCCGATGGCGTTCATGAGGGTGGACTTGCCGGCGCCGTTGGTGCCGATCAGGCCGATGATCTCGCCTGGTTTCACCTGGAGGGAGACGCCGTCGACGGCGGTGAGGCCGCCGAACCGGACGCGCAGGTCGGTGGTTCGCAGGACCGCCAGCTCGGCGGGGAGCGGCTCGCGTTCGATGGTCCGGCTCAGCACCCTGGCGGGCGCCGCCTGCGGCGCGCGGGCTGGTGGGGATCCCAGGCGCCGCTCGGCGGCACGCAGGAGGACGTCGCGAGCGCTGTAGCCGATCTGGACGAGACCGCCGGGGAAGTAGAGGAGGAGGACGAGGAGGCCGAGGCTGGAGGTGAGCAGGGGGACGATGTCGTTGTCCGGGAAGATCGCGGGCAGACCGACGACCCACAGGGCGCCGAGGACGGGGCCGTACACCGAGCCGAGGCCACCGATGACCACGATGGACACGAGGGCGAGCGAGTCGGCGGACAGGAAGTACCTGTCGGAGTAGGGGACGTTCTGGACCGCGCCGGCCAGGAGGCTTCCCCCGAGGCCGGCGATGCCGCCGGCGAGCGCGAAGGCGCGCAGTTTCACCCGCGTTGCCCGGACGGTGTAGGCGGCCGCCGTCCACGGGTTGTCCCGGACGCCGATGGTGGTGCGCCCGACACCGGAGCGGCGCAGCCGGGCGACGACCACGAGGACGACGGCCAGGACGGCCAGGACGAGGTAGTAGTAGCTGCGCTGGTCGGTGATGTCGATCCCGAAGGCGGTGCTGCGGGGGAACGAGGCGGTGTGCGCTCCCTCGTCCTGGAACAGATCGCGCCGGTAGAGGAACTGTTCGGCGGCGATCCCGAAGGCGAAGGTGCTGACCGCGAGCAGCAGGCCGCGAACCCGCAGTGCCCCCGCGCCCACCACCGCGGCGATCGCCGCCGTGACGAGGCCCGCGATCAGCACGGACACGGGGAAGGGCAGCGCGTTCAGGCTGACGGTACTGCCCCCGAGCGGGATCCGCAGGCCGCGGTTCAGCGCCGCGGCGGTGAGCGCGCCGAGGCCGGCGAAGGCCATCTGGCCGAGGGAGAGCTGCCCGGCCCAGCCGGTGAGGATCGTGACCGACGCCGCGCAGATGGCGTAGCCGAGAATGATCGTGTAGAGCAGCTGCCGGGAGGACTGGTGGACCAGCAGCGGCAGGACGACGGCGAGCACGCCGAGGAGCAGGAACGGGACGCGCTCCAGGTGGCGGATCCACCACAGGTCACGCAGCCGTTCCGGGACGGGCCGGACCTTCGGGGCGAACGAGAACGCCGAGGTCTCGGCGTCGCGGCCGCGGCTGACCACGAAGACGGCGGCCAAGACCAGCAGGAAGATCACCAGGTCGGTCAGGCCCGGCTCGTCGAGCCAGTTGAACTGGATGAACGACTGCAGCAGACCCAGCAGCACCCCGGCGAGCATCGCGACGCGCATCGACACCATGCGGGCGATCACCGCCGCCGCCAGCGCCCGGACGAGGGTGGTGGGGCCCAGGGTGGTGAGCTGGTCCAGCGACTTGTTCTGCGCCGAGATCAGGATCAGGCAGAGTGTGCCGACCAGCCCGGCGAGCGCCCACATGGCGGTGGAGACGGCCTTCGGGCTGATGCCCTGCAGCCGGGCGAGCTCGGGGTTGCTGGCTGATGCCTGGACCGTGCGACCGAGCACCGTGCGGCTCAGGAACAGGCCGAGCAGGATGGCGACGACGGGCACCGTGACCAGGACGCTCAGCTGGGCACCGGTGATCTGCAGGTCCGAGGAGGGCGACCAGGTGCCACCCCACGGCACCGGGTAGTACTCCGTCGAGTAGTCGTCGAGGTCCGGCAGGCCGGTGACGACGGTCAGGGCGAGCTGGGCGACGCCGATGGTGGCGACGAGCAGGATCACCCGGGGTGCCTGGAACAGGCGGCGGATCACCGTGAGGTCGACGAGCGCGCCGAAGGCCGCGCCGACGATCAGCGACAGCGGCAGTGCCACCCAGTAGGGGACGCCCCAGCGGACGACGAACAGCGCGAACAGCGCGGAGCCGATGAGGCCCATGTTCGCGACCGCGAAGTTGATGACCCGGGTGGATCGGTGGACCAGGACGATGCTGATCGCGAGCAGGCCGATGACCAGCCCGGTGACCGCGCCGTCGAACAGCAGCTGTGCGGTGGGTATCTGCATGGTGGTCAGCCGCCTTCCCGACCGAGGAACACGGCGCGGGCCAGGTCGTCGCGTTCGGCGAGCTCACGGGCCGGGCCGGTGAAGCGGACCTGGCCCTTCTCCAGGAACACGGCCCGGTCGGCGACGGCGAGGGCGATGTTCAGTGACTGTTCGACGACGACGATCGTCAGCCCGTCGGCCTTGAGCCGTTCCAGGATGGCCAGCAGGTCCTGCACGATGGCCGGCGCGAGGCCCAGGGACAGCTCGTCGATGAGCAGTACCTCGGGGTCGTGCAGCAGCACCATCGCGAGCGCGAGCATCTGCTGCTGGCCGCCGGACAACAGGCCGGCCAGCTGTGACTCGCGGTTGGCGAGATCGGGGAACAGATCGAGGACGTAGGCGAACCGACGGTCGCGGTCGGCCCGGTCGCGGCGCATCCGGAACGCCGCCATCTCCAGGTTCTCCCGGATGGTCATGTCGGCGAACACACCCTTGCCGCCGGGCAGCAGGTGTACCCCGTACTTCCCACGTTGTTCCGGCGCGACGTAGGTGATCGTGCGCCCGCCGAGCCGCACGACTCCGCGGGACGGGGTGCCGAGTCCGCAGATGACCTTCAGGATCGTCGACTTGCCGGCGCCGTTCGTCCCGAGCAGCGCCAGGGTCTCGCCGCGGCGGACCTCGAAGGCGACATCGAACAGCACCTGCACGTTTCCGTAGGAGAAGTCGATGTTGTTGACCTGCAGAACCGGGATGTTCTCCGGGTCGGCGTTCCGCCGGTCGCGTTCGGCGAGCTCCTCCCACAGGTCCGCGACCACCAGGGACAGGTCGCTCTTCACGAACGACGCGCCGCGGATCATCATCAGCCCGCCGACCAGGGTCGCGGGGATCCCGATCACGAGCACGGCGACCCGGGGGTCGTAGGCGTTGCTGATCAGCCCGGACAGGACCGCACCGCCGGTGGCGCCGACGAAGAACATGTAGACCGCCGCCAGCGCCATGCCCAGCCCGCGCAGGCGGTACGGCGTCACGGACTGCACCACCGGGCCGACCATCGCGAACGCGACCGACGCGAACACCGCACCCGGAACGCTCAGCAGCATGAAGGCGACCCAGCCCGGCATGAACCACTGGATCGGCAGCAGCACCGCACCCGGCAGCACGCACACCCCGAGCAGCCTGACCGCACGCTCCGGATCGCGGTGGTAGAGCCGGTCGTAGCGAGGCGCGACAATCGGCAGCGCGACAACCAGTGCGGCCCCGCCGAGCGAGCCCATCAGACCACGCTGGAACGTCGACATCCCGTAGTGGTCCTCAGCCCACAGGTTCGCCAGCACACTCGTGGTGAACAGGCTGAACCCCAGCGCGGAGAACGCGGTGACCGCCGTCTTCACGGTCCGGATCCGCATGAGCCGCGCGAAGGCCGCCTCCACCGAGATCGGCATCGCCTCCGCGTCCTCAACCACCTCGCCGAGAACCGACTTCATCTCCTGCTGGCCCCGTGCCGGCTCCGGCAGCCGGAAGGCGATGATGGCGACGACCAGCGCGGGCAGGCCGAGGACGAGGAACGGCCACCGCCAGCCGTCCTCGCCACCCGCCCAGGTCGCGATGCCCGCGACGACCAGCGGGCTCAGCGCGCCGGTGACCCGCGCCGCACCGTAGATCGAGGCGGAAAGCCGCCCACGCACGCCGATCGGATAGGCGTCCGCGATCAGCGATCCGTGCACCGTGTTGTTGCTCGACTTCGCGATCCCGACACCGAACCGGGCCAGGAAGAACAGGAACGCGCTTGCGGCCAGGCCGGACGCGAGCACCATCGCCGAGAAGGCGACGCCCGCCCAGCCGATCACCCGGCTGCGCCGGAAATGGTCGGCCAGATATCCCATCGGCAGCGCGCCCAGCACCAGGAAGGCGCCGGCGGCCGCCGAGATGAACACGATCGCGCCGTCGGACAGCCCGAAGGAGTCCCGGATGTCCGGGGCCAGGACCGACAGCGCCGCCGACTCCAGTTCGTCCAGCGCGTTCAACAGCACCAGAATCAGAAACGTCAGTGACCCACCCGCGGCCAGCCCCTCACGCAGTGACAGGGGCTCGCCACCGACACCCGGCAGGAGACTGTCCGCGAACAGCTCTTCGCGCTGATCCTGGGCCTGTCGCTCCTGCCGCTCCGCCTCCGCGTCGATCAGCCCGGCGGCTAACCCGGCCACGGAGGTCACGGTCTCCGAAGGGGGAGCATCGGGAGCGCTCATGAGCACCCCAGGTCCGCGGGCGTTGCCCGGAACCCGAACAGGTCGGACACCGTTGGCCTACTTTCGGAGGGTTGTCGGTGACGCAGGTAAGGCGTCGCTGACGGTGGCAGTGGACAGAGAGGAGCGGTGACCCTCGAGGACAGAGGACAGGCCGGTCATCGAAGTTCCCCGGTCTGCTCCGCCGGCACTGCCTCGACCTGGACGGCCGCGGGTGGGCAGCCGTCGGCCGTGATGGTCAGCGTGATCGAACCGGGCGCGGTCGGACGGATCACGGCGAGCGCCCGCCCGTCGAACGTCGTTCGTACCGTGTCGAAGAAGTTCTCCTCCGACCGCGGGTTCGCGCTGCCGAAGCCCTGCAGCACTGCCGGCCCGGTCAGTTCGACGGAGACCCTGCGGTCGGCGGTGTTGTACAGACTGCCGTCCGCGTCAACCAGGGTGATGGACACGAAGGCCAGATCGCGGTCGTCGGCCGTGATCTGCTCCCGGTCGGCGATGACGTCGAGCCGGACCTCGCCGGTGGCGGAGCGAAGGGCGGTCCGGCCGGTCTCGTGGCCGTCGGTGTAGGCGACGGCCGTGAGCGAGCCGGGCTCGAAGACGGTGTCGAAGGAGGCGGTGAAACGGTGCTTCTCCCCCGCCGGAGCCCTGCCGACCGAGCGGCCGTTGACCAGGAGTTCGACTTCGTCCGCGGCGGAGTAGACGTCGACCCGGACCGGCCTGTCCTCGTGACCGCTCCAGCTCCAGCTTGAGATCGAGTCGCTCCACGACCACCAGGTCGCCAGCCGGACCGGTTCACCATGCCGCTCGGGGCGATGGACGGCGATGTAGGGCGTGGTTCGCAGCCCGAAGACGACCTCCCGGTAGTAGGAGGCCGGGCGCCGATGACCGGTGATGTCGATGTCGCCACACCAGGCTGTGAGCCACGGGTAGGCCCCCTGATGGCCAGGCGTGCCACTGGCCTGCGCCGTGGGATCGCTCTGGTACTCGACCCTGCCGATTCCTGGCTCGCCCAGATAGTCCCAGCCGGTCCAGGTGAAGTCTCCGATGACGTGATCGTTGTCCCGTACGAGCCGCCAGTTGCGGTCGATGTCCGAGGGGTGGGTCTCGGTGCCGACGATCACCCGGTTGGGAAACAGTGTCCGGTCGAGCTCATAGCGGGATTCGAGGTAGTTGTAGCCGGCGACATCCAGGTAGGCCATGGACTCCGCGGTACGCGTCGTCACGAGCTCCGAGGTCATCAACGTCGGCATGAACTCCCGCAGGCGGGTCATGGCGTCGTTGACGTCGCCGACGTCGTCGCCGGCGGTGCCGGCGTCCGCGATACCCTCCTCGGCGGAATTCTCCCGGCCGGCGGTCACGGCCGAGAAGAGATCCGGTCCCACGGCGAGCAGACCGTTCACGGCGTTGGTGACGAACCGGGTGTCGTCGAGTTCGCGGACTTTCTCGGCGAGCCGGCGACCGAGTACCGCGCCAGCGGCGGTGCCCACCTCCGGGATCTCGTTACCGATCGAGAAGAAGACGACGCTGGGATGGTTGAGGTCCTTCATGACCAGCGCACGGATGTCCGCCTCCCACGAGCCGGCGAAATCGCTGGCGTAGTCGTGCGCGGACTTCGCACGGGTCCAGACATCACTCAGCTCGTCCATCACGATCATGCCGAGCTCGTCGCAGGCGTCGAGGAGCCCTCGGCTGATCGGGTTGTGGGCACTGCGGATCGCGTTGAAACCGGCCTGCCTGAGGATCTCCACCCGGCGCCACTCGGCCCGATCGATGGTCGCCGCTCCGAGCACACCGTTGTCGTGGTGAATGCAGGCGCCACGTAGCTTCACGCCCTCACCGTTGATCCGAAGACCCCGCCGTGCGTCGACGGTCAACGTGCGTATGCCGAAGCGCGTCGTCTGTTCGTCGAGTCGCTCGCCGCCGGCGGTGACGGAGGTTCGGCAGGTATAGAGATCGGGGTGCTCCACGTTCCACAGCCGGGGCTCGGGAACGACCAGCCGCTGGCGCAGCAGAGCGCTGTCGCCGGGGAACACGGTGACCGGTGCGACGTCGCCGGCGACGATCTCGCCATCGGCGCCCACGATGTCGTTGCGAACCTCGACGGTCCGTGTCACCGCCGATTCGTTCTGGATCTCGGTCGCCACGGCCACAAGCGCCGCATCGCTCTCGATGACAGGAGTGGTGATCCGCACGCCGTCGAGAGCCAGATGCAGCAGCCCGGCGACGATGATGCTCGTGCCGCGGTAGATGCCACCGCCGGTGTACCACCGGCTGTCGTCCTGGCTGCGGGCCTCGACCCGTACCTCGTTGTCCGCCCCATATCGCAGCAGGTGATCGGCGCGAACCAGGAAGGTGGAATAGCCGCTGGCGCACTGCCCGGCAAGGTCGCCGTTGATGTAGACCCGGCCATGGCGGTAGACGCCTTCGAACTCGAACGTCACCCGGCAGTCCTGGTAATCCTCCGGAACGAAGAAGGTCTTCCTGTACTCATAGCCGTCCGCCGGAAAGTAACCCCGGTGACCAGCCTCCGGATCGGCACCGCTCCGCTCGCGGCGGACCATCGCGTCATGCGGCAACCGCACCGCTTCCCAGCCCTCGTTCGCCCTGCCGAGCAGAGCCTGGAAGGCGTCGGGCTTCCGGCGGTACGACCAGCCGTCGTTGAACGATGTGCGGATCAATCGAGCTCTCCTGGTCAGGTGCCAAGCAGGCCGTCATCAGCGATGGCAGCCGACGGCAGGTAGGGCCCCGCGGCGGACCCGGGGGCGACCTGATCCGTGGCTGACGCCACTAGCGGGGGCTAGTGACGTGCACGCAAGCTAGCATCGAGCACTAGCGCGCACAAGTCCGACTTGCTTCAGGCCAGCGGAGGAGGACAAGGCGGTGACCGTGTCGGAGCCGGCAGCCGGTCGGCGGGTGACCGCCGTCGACGTCGCCCGAGAAGCGGGGGTGTCGCGGGCGACCGTCGGGTTCGTCCTGAACAACACGCGAGGTCAGACCATCCCGAAGGACACCCGTGAACGGGTGCTACGGGCATCCGAACGCCTCGGTTACCGACCCAACAGCGCCGCCCGCACGTTGGCCAGCGGCCGCAGCCGGATCATCCTGCTGGTGCTGCCCGACTGGCCGATCGAGTTCCGGATGCGCAACTATCTCGACGAGGCTTCCCTCGCGCTCGACCGGGCCGGGTACTCCCTGGTCACCTACACTCGCCACGCCGACCAGACGGCCCGGCCGCTGTGGGAATCCCTCAGCCCCGACCTGGTGGTCGGGACCATCCCGTTCAGCCCGCCCGACGTCGATTCCATGCTCGCCTGCGGTGTCAGGAAGATCTATCCGAACCCCGGTCGTACTGAGCCCATCGACGCATCCCTCGCGCTCAGCGCAGGCCCGCGGCTGCAGGTCGACCACCTCCACGAACGCGGCCACCGGAACCTGGTCTATGTCGCGGCGGTGGAGGCACACGCGTCCTCGATGATCGCTGCCCGGTTTCAGGCCGCGAGCGAGCGGGCCCGTTCGCTGGGCCTCACGGCACTCACTCTGGAGGAGATCAACTACCGCAGCGCCTCCACCGACGAGACCATTCGCCGAATGTTCGACGCCGGCATCACCGGAGTCGTCGCGTTCAACGACGACGTCGCTGCCGCCGTCGCCAGCGGCGCGGTCCGCGCAGGCCTCCGGATGCCCGATGATCTCGCGGTGATCGGCCACGACGACTCTCCGATCGCGGCGATGTTCGTACCTGCGCTGAGCACCATCCGCATCGACACGGTCGCTCTGGGGCGAAGGTTTGCCGACTTCGTCCTGCGCAGTGTCGAACAGCGGCCTGCGCCTACCTCTCGCACTGTTGTGGAACCCACTCTGGTCCAACGTGAGACCAGCTGAGCCAGGTAACGAGATGCTGCTCGGCCGGGCGCCGGGCGGCCAAGCAGGGCGGGCGCGTTACGCGTTGTTCAGGTAGGCCAGGACCGCGAGCACTCGACGGTGTCCGCCGTCGGTGGCGGGTAGGCCCAGTTTCAGGAACACGTTGCCGATGTGCTTGCTCACCGCCCGTTCGGTCACCACCAGGGTCGCGGCGATGGTGGTGTTGTCGTGGCCCTCGGCCATCAGCGCGAGGACCTCGCGCTCGCGTGGGGTGAGGGAGTCCACCGGCGAGTCGCGGCGGCGGGTGAGCAGCTCGGTGACCACCTCCGGGTCGAGTGCGGTGCCGCCGGCGGCGACCCGGTCCAGCGCGTCGAGGAACTCCTCGACGCGGCCTATTCTGTCCTTGAGCAGGTAGCCGATCGCGCCGGCGCCGGCGCCGAGCAGTTCGGTCGCGTAGGACGCCTCCACGTACTGGGAGAGCACGAGAACCGGCAGCCCGGGTATCGCTGCCCGGGCAGCGAGCGCGGCCCGCAGGCCCTCGTCCCGGAATCCCGGCGGCATCCGCACATCGAGCACGGCGATGTCCGGTCGGCGCTCGATGATCGTGGGCACCACCGCCGGTCCGTCGTCGGCGACGCCGACCACCTGGTGGCCGGCGGACGTCAACAGCAGGACGAGGCCCTCACGGAGCAGGGCGTTGTCCTCGCCGATCACCACACGCACGGCAGCTCCACATCGATCACGGTCGGCCCGCCGACGGGGCTGGTCACGGTCATTGTGCCGTCGAGCGCGGCGACCCGGCGGCGCATGCCGAGCAGTCCCGAACCACCGACCAGCGGGACGGAGGTGCTCGGCCTCTCCTCGGCTCCGCCGCACCCCTCGTCGCGGATGATCACTTGCAGGCCGGCGCGGGTGTGTGCGAGACGGACCTCGGCGTGCTCGGCCCCGCTGTGCTTCGCCGCGTTCGTCAGCGCCTCGGCGACGACGAAGTACGCCGCGGCCTCCACCGCTGCCGGTGCGCGGGGGGCATTGTCTGTCGCGTCGGTGGTGATACCGACGGAAAGGCCGCTGCCGGCGGCCAACGCCCGGAGCGCCCCGGCGAGCCCGCGGTCGGTGAGGATCGGCGGGTGGATGCCGCGCACGACATGTCGGAGCTCGGCCAGAGCCTCCTCGGCCTGGTCCTGGGCATCGTCGAGAAGCCGGCGCGCCGTTGCCGGGTCGGCGTCGTAGGCGCGGCGGGCCAGCCCGAGCCGCATGGACAACGCCACCAGCCGGGCCTGGGTGCCGTCGTGCAGGTCCCGTTCGATGCGCCGCAGCTCGGCGTCGTGGGCGGAGAGGGCATCCGCCCGGGTAACAGTCAGCTTTTCCACCCGTTCGGTCAGCAGGGCCTTCGGTGTGGGGCGCAGCAGCCGCGCGGACCAGGCAGCGTCCCGGTCGGCGAGCCGTCCGATCAGCGGGAGGACGAACGGCTGCCGGCCGAGCAGCCCGGACCACACCCCGTCGACGGCCAGGCCGACCGGCCACAGCGGCAGTGCCAGGCACACCAGCCAGCCGTAGAGGTACTGGGCGACCATCCAGCGCAGGTCGGCGTAGGTGCCGGGGTCGTGCACCGCGTGACGTAGCCGCCGCCGCAGCGGCCCCGTCAACGGCAGGTACGCCTCGGGAATCCGTTCTCCGCGCCAGGCGCCCGCCCAGGTGCGCTTCGCACCCGCCCAGCGACGCATGAGCAGCACCGTCTCGGGGAGCATCGCGACGCCCACCACCGCCACCGTGGCGATCACCGTGCACAGCAGCACGGTGATGAACAGGTACGAACCGAAGGTCAGACCGGCGGATGCGGCCAGATAGACCGTGGCCCGGCCCGCCCGTCTCACCGCCTCACGCATGGCACCCAGCGTAGGCGTCGGCGTCCGGCCGGAGATGGCTGGACTCCGCCTGGACGTGGCGGATGGTGTAGCGGGCTACACCATCGATTCGGGACCGCGCACCCTCGTGACCGGATCTCACGGACGGCATTGTTGAGAACGAATTCAGAAGCCGTCGACCGGCGGCGACGCCCCCGCCGGACAAGTAGGGAGATCCTTCAGTGGCGACCTTTCTCCATCGGCTGGGCCGGTTGTCGTTCCGGCGGCGCCGGGCCGTTCTCCTGCTGTGGATCGTGGTACTCGCCACAGCCGGAATCGGTGCTGTTCTCGCGCCATCCGCGCCCGATGACGGTTTCGCCATTCCCGGTACCGAATCACAGCGCGCCTTCGACCTCCTGGAGGAGCGCTTCCCGGGCCCCGCGGCGAACGGGGCCATCGCCCGGCTCATCTTCGTCGCTCCGGCCGGAGAGACACTGACGACACCGGATCACCGCGCCCAGGTCGCCGAGGTCCTGGCGCGGGCGGCCGACGGGCCGCAGGTCACCGTGGCGGCTGACCCGTTCCAGGCCGGGGCGGTGAGCGCTGACGGAGAAACCGCCTACGCCACCGTCACCTACTCGGTACCCAGTGCGGATCTGACCAACGCGAGCAAGGACGGCCTGCGCGCCGCTGTCGCGGACGGGCAGGCCGCCGGGCTGACAGTCGAGGTGGGCGGCGACGCCCTGACCACCCGTCCCGCTGCGGGCGGCGCCGCTGAGGCACTCGGCATCGCCGTCGCCGCCGTCGTCCTGCTCGTGACCTTCGGATCGCTCGCCGCGGCCGGCCTTCCGCTGCTCACCGCGCTCATCGGGGTCGGCATCGGATCCGCCGGGCTGCTGGCACTGGGCAGCACCCTGGGGCTGTCCGCGACGACAGGCACCCTGGCGACGATGCTCGGACTGGCCGTCGGCATCGACTATGCGCTGTTCATCGTCTCCCGCTACCGCGAGGAGCGGTCGCGGGGCCACGACGCACTGGAGGCCGCGGGACTGGCCACCGGGACAGCCGGATCATCGGTGGTCTTCGCCGGGCTGACCGTGGTCATCGCGCTGGCGGGCCTCTTCGTGGTCGGTGTCCCGACCCTGACCAAGATGGGCCTGGCCGCGGCGGGAACGACAGTCGTGGCGGTGCTGGTCGCCATCACTCTGGTGCCCGCGCTGCTCGGCTTCTTCCAGCACGCCGTGCTGCCGCGCCGGGAGCGTCGGCAGGCCCGGCGCGCCGCCCGCCTGGCCGCCGCAGGCGTCCACCACGACACCAACGACACCAACGGCATAAACGGCATGAACGGCATGAACGGCGCAACGGTCACCCCAGATGGCCGCCGCCGTGGCCGCAACGGTCGGAACGGCCGGGCCGACCGCGTCAACCTGGGTGCCCGGTGGGCGCGCCTGGTGCTGCGTCATCCTCGCGGGGTGCTCCTCCTGAGCGTCGTCGCGCTCGCCGCCATCGCCGTCCCCGTTCTGGACATGCAACTCGGCACGGCCGGAGACGAAGCGAAGCCGACCTCAACCACCGAACGCCGCGCCTACGACGCGCTCGCCGACGGCTTCGGCCCCGGTTTCAACGGCCCGCTGACCATCGTCGTCGACGCCGCCGGCGCACCGGCACCCCGCGACGCGGTGAACGAGATCACCACGCGGGTCCGAGCCACCGCCGGGATCGTCTCGGTGTCGGAGGCCAGGTACAACAACGCGGGTGACACCGCCGTGCTGACCGCCATCCCCGCCAGCGCCCCCAGCGACAGGAACACCTCGGACGTCGTACACGCCATCCGGGCACAGCGCGCCGCCGCCGAGTCCGTCACCGGCGCCACCTTTCAGGTCACCGGCACCACCGCGGTGAACATCGACGTCGCGCAGAAGGTGCGGGATGCTCTTGTCCCCTACCTGGCGGTCGTGGTCGGACTGGCCTTCCTGCTGTTGCTCGTCCTCTTCCGCTCGGTCCTCGTCCCCATCAAGGCAGCGTTCGGCTTCCTGCTCTCCGTGCTCGCGGCGATCGGCGCGGTCGTGGTGGTCTTCCAGTGGGGCTGGGGCGCCGACCTCCTCGGTCTGGAGCAGACCGGCCCGATCATGAGCATGATGCCGATCTTCATGGTGGGTATCGTCTTCGGCCTGGCGATGGACTACGAGGTCTTCCTCTGCTCGCGAATCCGCGAGGCCCACGTCCACGGCGCGGACGCCGACGCGGCGATCGTGGCCGGGTTCGGCCACAGCGCCCGCGTCGTGGTCGCCGCAGCCCTGATCATGATGGCAGTCTTCGGTGGCTTCGTCGGCGGCGACGAACCGATCATCAAGATGATCGGTTTCGGACTGGCCACAGCCGTCCTGCTGGACGCCTTCATCGTCCGCATGACGATCGTGCCCGCCGTCCTCACCCTCCTCGGCTCCAAGGCGTGGTGGATCCCCCGCTGGCTGGACCGGCTGCTCCCCCGCATCGACGTCGAGGGCGCGGCCCTGCACCGCGCGACCCCGGCAGCAATCCACCCCGAGCGGGGCTCGCACGAGACGGCCGGAATCCGCTGACAGCCGGGGCCCGCTGACAGCAGCCGGCATGGTCGCCGGTTGCTGGTCGACCCTGCCGGCGTCGAGCGCGCCTCCCGGGAGCAGGTGGCGGCGGCGGGCGGCCCGCGCTGCCGAGGTTCGCCCGCGACGCCCTGGACAGGGCCGTGGTCAGGCGTCCCCCGTGCCGCTGTGGCAGTCCTGGTTCCCGGGCCTGAGCAGGTCGGCCAGCGCCCGCAGCGCCTCCTTCACCCGGTCGACGTCGTCCGGGTCGGTGCTGTCGATCGCGGTGGCCACCGCGGTGTCGATCTCGGCCGGCGGGCGGGCATCGGCACGCTCGAGCGTCGCCGCGGTGAGACGAACGAGGGTGCGGCGCCGGTCGCGCGGGTCGGTCACGGTCTCGACGGCGCCCGCCTCCCGCAGCCGGGCGACGCACACCGAGACCTGGCTCTGGGGGAAGCGGACGCGGGCGGCGATGTCGGAGATCGAGGTGTCCGGGTTCTCGAAGACGTCGAACACGATCGCGCGGGTCGGAGCGGACATCTGGCGGAAGCCGATCTCGGGCATCGACTGCTCGCCCAGCTTCATCAGCTGGCGCCCCAGCTGGAAGAGCTCGAATCCGTCCATGCCCCGAAGCTACATCAACATCGATGCATAACTCTTGATGCAATCGCCGAGATCGGGTTATGGTCAGCGCGCCCCGGCCGCCTCCGGCCGACTGTGATGGGACGTCATGCTGATCCGGCTGCTTCCGCGCTACCTCCGCCCCTACCGGCGGATGGCTCTCGTCGTGCTGCTGCTCCAGGTCGGCCAGGCAGCCGGCGCCCTGTACCTGCCGGCGCTGAGCGCCGACGTCATCGACCACGGAGTTCTCGCCGGCGACACCGGCTACATCGTGCGGCTCGGCGGACTGATGGTCGCGGTGTCGTTCGGCCAGCTCGTCTGCGCGGTCGCCGCCGCGGTGCTGGGTGCGCGGGTGGCCACCTACCTGGCCCGTGACCTGCGCGCGGAGGTCTTCGAACGGGTGCTCGCCTTCTCCGCGCGGGAGCTCGACCGGTTCGGCGCCGCGTCCCTGAGCATCCGGGCCACCAACGACGTCCAGCAGATCCAGATGCTCGTCCAGCTCACGCTCACCTTCATGATCACAGCGCCGATCATGTGCGTGGGTGGGATCGCCTTCGCGCTCGGCGAGGACGCCGTGCTGTCGCTGCTGCTGGCCGTGGTGATACCGGTGCTGGGCCTGGCGATCTGGCTGATCCTGCGGGGCATGACGCCACTGTCGGAGGCGCTGCAGAGCGCGATCGACACGGTCAACCGGATCCTGGGGGAGCAGATCGCCGGTCTGCGGGTGACCCGGGCCTTCGTCCGCGAGGACCACGAGCGGGCGCGGTTCGCGTCGGTGAACCGCCAGCTCACCGACGTGTCGGTACGGCTGGGTCAGCTCACGGCACTGATCTTCCCGGTGATCACCGCGGTGGGCAGCCTGGCCGGGGTCGCCGTGGTGTGGTTCGGCGCCGGGCGGGTCGACTCGGGAGCAATCGGGGTGGGGGCGCTGACGGCGTTCCTCGGCTACGTGCTGCAGATCCTCGGTGCGGCCATCATGGCCACCTTCCTGCTGCGGCAGCTGCCGCGGGCCGAGGTCTGCGCGCAGCGCATCGACGAGGTTCTGGCCACCTCCTCGACCGCCCTCCCGCCGGACCGGCCGGTCATGGCGCTGCCCTCCCCCGGCCTGGTCGAGCTGCGCCGCGTCGGGTTCCGCTACCCGGGCGCGGAGGCGGCCGTGCTGCGCGAGGTCGACCTGGTCGCCGAACCGGGGCAGACGGTCGCGGTCATCGGTGGTACGGGCAGCGGGAAGAGCCTGCTGTTGCGCCTGATCCCCCGGCTGGCCGACGTCACCGAGGGCGAGGTGCGGGTGGGCGGGCTCGACGTCCGGGCGCTGGGCGGTGCCGCGCTGCGCGAGGCGATCGGCTACGTCCCCCAGCGCCCGTACCTGTTCTCGGGAACGGTCGCCACGAACCTGCGCCTGGCCGACCCGGACGCCTCCGACGCTGACCTGTGGCGGGCGCTGGAGATCGCGCAGGCCCGCGAGTTCGTCGAGGCGCTGCCCGAGGGACTGGCCGCACCGATCACCCAGGGCGGCACGAACGTCTCCGGCGGTCAACGCCAGCGGCTCGCCATCGCACGCGCCCTGGTCGGTCGGCCCGCGATCTATCTGTTCGACGACGCGTTCGGCGCGCTGGACTACGCCACCGACGCCCGGCTGCGAGCGGCGCTGGCCCAGGAGACCGCCGGCGCCACAGTGATCATCGTGGCGCAGCGGGTGAGCACCATTCGCGACGCCGACCGCATCCTCGTGCTCGACGCGGGGCGCGTGGTCGGCGACGGCACCCACCACCAGCTGCTGGCCGGCAACCCGACCTACCGCGAGATCGTGCTGTCCCAGATGTCCGCCGCGGAGGCGGCGTGAGTCCCCGGCCCGTCACGACCCGCCGGCCGACCACCACGCGGCGGCTGGGCCGGGTCGTGGGGCGCGAGCGCCGGATGCTGGTCGGGCTCCTGGTCTTCGGCCTGCTCAACGTCGCCCTCACCGCGGCCGGGCCGTGGCTGCTGGGCCGGGCGACCGACCTGGTCCTCGGTGGCGCCCTCGGACGCCGCTTCCAGGCCGGCACCACGGCGGACGGCGCCATCGAGCGACTGCGCGCCGAAGGCCACGGGACGCTCGCGGACGTGCTGGGCACGGTGCCCTTCACCCCGGGCCACGGCGTGGACTTCGGGGCGGTCGGGCGGATGCTGCTCGCCGCCACCCTGGTCTACGTGGCTGCCGGCCTGTGCGGGGTGCTCCAGGCGTGGCTGGCCAACGTGGTCTCCCAACGGGTTCTCGAGCGGCTCCGCGACGAGGTCGAGGACAAGATCCACCGGGTTCCGCTGGAGTACTTCGACCGGCAGCGGCGGGGTGACGTGCTCAGCCGGGTCACCAACGACCTCGACAACCTGGGGCAGGCCCTCCAGCTTGTGCTCGGCCAGTTCGTGGTGCCGGGCCTGAGCATCGTCGGCATGCTCGCGGTGATGTTCTGGGTCTCCTGGCTGCTGGCACTGATCGCGCTGGTCACCGCGCCGCTGTCCGTCCTGGTCATGGCCCTGGTCGTCCGCCGGGCCCAGCCGGCCTATGCCCGGCAGTGGCGGCACACCGGCGAGCTGAACGGCCACATCGAGGAGATGTTCGCCGGCCACGCGCTGCTCAAGGTCTTCGGTCAGGAACAGGCGGCGTCCGAGACCTTCGCCGAGGGCAACGAGCAGCTGAGCCGGGCGACCGTCCGCGCCCAGTCGCTGTCCGGTGCGACCCAGCCGGCGATGATGTTCCTGAGCAACCTGAACTATGTCCTGATCGCGGTGGTGGGCGGCATGCAGGTCGCGGCCGGCGCGCTGACCGTGGGCGGCGTCCAGGCCTTCGTCCAGTACTCGCGGCAGTACAGCCAGCCCTTCTCCTACCTGGCCGGCATGTCCGGGATGGCGCAGTCCGGGCTGGCGTCGGCCGAGCGGGTCTTCGAGCTCCTCGACGCCCCCGAACAGGCCCCGGACGCCACCGAGCCGGCCCGCGTGGCTCGATCCGGTGTGGCTCGATCCGGCGGGGCGCCGGACAGGCTGGGCCGGGTGACGTTCGAGAACGTCTCGTTCCGCTACCGGCCCGACCGGCCGCTGATCAAGGATCTCCACCTGATCGCCGAACCGGGGCACACCGTGGCCATCGTCGGCTCGACCGGGGCCGGGAAGACGACGCTGGTCAATCTGCTCATGCGGTTCTACGAGATCGACGCCGGCCGGATCACCATCGACGGTGTCGACATCGCCACCATGACCCGCGGCGAGCTGCGTTCCCGGATCGGCATGGTCCTGCAGGACCCGTGGCTGTTCCAGGGCACCATCGCCGACAACATCGCCTACGGCCGGCCAGGGGCCACCCGTGCCGACATCGTGGCGGCGGCGACGGCGGCGCATGCCGACCGGTTCGTCCGGACCCTGCCCGACGGCTACGACACCCTCGTCGACGAGGACGGCGGGGCCGGGGTGAGCGCAGGGGAACGGCAGCTCCTCACGATCGCCCGAGCCTTCCTGACCGAGACCCCGATGCTGGTGCTGGACGAGGCGACCAGCTCTGTCGACACCCGCACCGAGCTCCTCATCCAGCGCGCCTCGGCCCGGCTGCGGGAAGGGCGGACAGCGTTCGTCATCGCCCACCGGCTCTCCACCATCCGCGACGCCGACACCATCGTCGTCATGGCCGGCGGCGCCATCGCCGAACAGGGCACCCACGACGAGCTGCTCGGCCGGGACGGCGCCTACGCCCGCCTCTACGCCGCGCAGTTCGCTCGGGCGCCGGCGGCGGAGGTCACCTGAGTGACGGCGTAGCGATCAGCCCCTTACCAGTGCCTCTTCAGACGGGAGGAGCGTATCCACGGTGGATACTCGTCCGAACTTCGTGATTTTCATCCCCGACCAGCTGCGTGCGGACGCGCTCGGTGTGTTCGGTAACCCGCATGTCCGCACTCCGAATCTCGACGCGCTGGCGGCACGGGGAACCCGGTTCACCAACGCCTATGTGCAGCATCCGGTGTGCGTGCCCAGTCGGGCGTCGTTCCTCACCGGCTGGTACCCCCATACGTCGGGCCATCGCAGCCAGAACCACCTGCTGCGGTCGCACGAGCCGAATCTGCTGCGCATCCTCAAGGACGCCGGGTACCACGTGACCTGGGCCGGCCGTCGCGGCGACACGTTCGCCCCCGGGGTCACCGAGGAAAGTGTGCACGAGTACGGGTACACCGAACCGCCTCCGGTCAGCGCCTACCGGCCCGAGCTGGCGACCTGGCCCGGCGGGGACCTGTGGGCGCGCCTGTTCTACTTCGGCCGGACGGCTGGCAACCTCGACCAGGACGAGGCCTCGATCCGTACCGCCGAGCAGATGCTGGCCGGCAAGCCGGGCACGCCGTGGGTGCTGTTCGTTCCGATCATCGCCCCGCACTGCCCCTTCCGCGCGCCTGAGCCATGGTTCTCGATGTACGACCGCGACGCGATGCCCGACCCGATTCCGCCAGGCGAGATCGAACCCCGGTACGTTCCGGCTCTCCGCGATCTGCACGGACTGGAACGGGTGACACCGCAGATGTGGCGCGAGGTGATCGCTACCTACTACGCCATGGTCTCGCGCATGGACGACCATCTCGGGAGAGTCCTGTCCGCCGTTGAGCGGACCGGAGAGGCCGACAACACGGTCACGATGTTCTTCGCCGACCACGGCGAGTATCTCGGAGACTTCGGCCTGATCGAGAAGTGGCCCTCGGCGATGCACCCCTGTATCACTCGCGATCCTCTGGTCATCGCCGGTGCCGGGCTGCCCGAGGGCCAGGTCCACGACGGAATGGTGGAACTCGTCGACGTCCTGCCCACCGTGCTCGACCTGGCCGGCGTGACCGCGCCGCACCGGCACTTCGGACGCAGCCTGTTGCCGGTTCTGCGCGACCCCCGCTCCGAGCACCGCGAGTACGCCTTTACCGAGGGGGGCTTCACCGTTGAGGAGGAACCGCAGCTGGAGGTATCTCCCTTCCCCTACGACCTGAAAACCGCCCTGCAGCACGATCAACCCGAGCTGGTCGGCAAGGCCACCGCGGTACGGGACAGAGAATGGACCTATGTGTGGCGGCTGTACGATCCGCCGGAGCTGTACCACCGGGCAGAGGATCCCGATGAGCGATACAATCTCGCCGGCCGCCCGGAACATGCCGACGTGGAGCACCGCATGAGCCAGGCACTGCTGCACTGGCTGATCGCCACCACCGACGTCATTCCCGCCGACGCCGACCCACGTATGCCTGACGTCGACCTACCCGCTCCACAATCCGTCAGCCCGTAGCCGACGTCCGGCTCGCTACTTGCGCGCATCAGTAACTCTGTACTAAGATTCCACGTATTCCGCGGTGGCGCACGCAGGGTCACACAGGGCCAGGGTTCAGTCCCGTAGACATGTCGATTGTCGAGCCGTTGTAACCGCGCCGCGCCGATCAAGGGCAGCCGCGGATTTCAAGTCGCCGCCGGCCGTTTCCTGACGACATCTGAACTTCAGAGCCTCGTTGGCGTGTCCCGATTTTCCGCGACACGAGTCGACCCAAACGCAGAATACCAGCGAAGTGCTCGCCGGCGGCATATTCCGACGGGAGGACTGTCATGCCCATCGCTCTGGATCGCCGTACACGTCGCGATGCCGACCTGCGCCACATCGACCTGGAGGATTTTCTTACCCGGGACTTCCCGGGGCTCGTCACGCGCCACGGTCCTCTCGTGGCGCGCGGGATCGCCTATTTACAGGCACCCCCGCTCGCCATCGAGATCGGTGCGTCCTCCTGGTCGTTCGGGAGCGACGGCACGACCCTGGTCGCCTCCCGCGGCACGGTCGGGGGCGCTCTGATCGTGACGTTCGACGAGGCTGACTTCTCCGACTGGGCGCAGAACCAGCGATCGTTCAACGCGATGCTGACGGCGCGCGAACTGCGCTACCGCGGCGGGTCCGAACTGGACGTCTCCGTGTGGGACTCGCTCTGGCTGACGCTGCTCGAAGGCTGGCCGGTCGTCGACGACGCGATCGAGTTCGTTGATCGCCGAGGAGTCCCGCTCGACCTCGGGCGCGTCTTCACCCCGGCCGACGAGCCGGAGGACGTCGCACATTTCCTGCGCGAGGCCGGTTACCTTCACCTGCGGAACTGGTTGGACCCGGCGAACATGAAGGACATCTCCTCCGACATCGACCAGGCGCTCCCCGACTACCGCGAGGGTGACGGTCGTTCCTGGTGGGCGACCGTCAAGGACGGCAGCCGCCACTGTGTCCGGCTACAGGAGTTCATCGCCCACTCCCCCACGACCGCGGCGATCCTGCACGGCGAACGCTGGGACCACCTGCGCGGCGTCCTGGCCGGCGACGACCTGCTCGAACAGCGTCCGGGTGGTCGCGGTCCCGAAGCGCTCATCAAGCCGATCGGCGTCACGGTCGGCGCGTCGGACGTGAGCTTTCATCGCGACTGCCACTTCGGCCGCCACGCCTATAACTGCTCGAACCTGGTCACCGGGATCGCAGTCACCGGAAGCGGCGTGACGAACGGCCAGCTCCGCGTCATCGCCGGATCCCACCGCGTGCTGATGCCGGTGGAGATCGCCAGTTCCCGGCCTTACCTGCCCGTCGTCGCCGTACCAACCGAGCCGGGCGACGTCACCGTGCACCTGACCTGCACCCTCCACGAGTCGACCCCGCCCCTCGTCGAGGAACGGCGCGTCCTCTACACCGGGTTCTCCCTTGCTCCACGCGCAGACGATGCCGGGGGCGACGGCGCGACCGACGGTGGTCACGCCCTCGCCGCGCTACGTGAGCGGATCTCCCAGATCCTCCTCGACGACGCCCCCCGGACGTGACGGTGGGCAACAGACGTCCGACGACTCGTCATCCTCCTGGGGAAAGAGCGCACGCCCTGCGCACGTTGTTCAGGCACGCCGGAGACGGCAGACGGCTGCTCGTCGGCGGCTACGCGCTCATCCTCGTCGACGCGGTCGCGCAGAGTCTCACGCCCGCGGTGTTCCGGGTCGTGCTGGACCGCATCCAGCAGGACCCGCGCCAGTTTCTTCACGACGGCTGGCAGGGGCCCGTCATTGCGGCGGCCGCCATCTCCGCGACCTTCCTCGTGGCGGCCTACCTCGCCCACACCTGGTGCCGTCGCGGCGCGACGCGATGGGCGAACAACCTGCGGCGCGCCCTGTACGAGCACGTCCAACGGCTGTCGCTGGACTTCTTCCACCGCTCACGGGTCGGCGACGTCGCCGCCGCGATCAACCAGGACATCGAGCGCCTCGAGGTGACGGTCTGGCAGGGCCTGACGGTGTGGTGGGCGCTGGCGGTCCTGGTCATCTCGGTGGGTCTCATCGCCTGGGTCGACGCCTGGATGGCCCTGATGGCGCTCGCCCTGCTCGCGGTGGCCGTCGGGTGGACACTGCTGGTGCTCCCGCGGCTTCGCCGCCACAGCCGCGACATCCGCGACGAACTCGGCCGCACCTCCGGAACGCTCGCCGAGATGCTCGGCGTGAACACGCTCCTCAAGGCGTTCAACGCCGAGGAGGACGCCCTGCGCCAGGTGCGCGGTGGCACCGACCGGGTGCGGGCCGGGTCCGAGGCCCTGGCCCGGCTCCAGCACCGCTACGCCGACCCGCTCGGCTTCCACCTGTCGTTCGTCGCGCCGTTCCTGCTCCTGTTCGTCGGCGCGTGGCGGACCGCGTCGGGCACGCTCTCCCTCGGCGACGTCGTCGCCGTCTGGGGCTTCTGGCTGCGCGGGTCGAGTTCGCTGACCGTCGTCATGACCAGCCTGCCCGAGGTGCTGGCCGGCCTGGCCGCCGGGGAACGGGCCGCGAAGCTGTTCCAGGAGCGACCCGCGGTGAGTGATCCCCCGAGCGCCCCGGCACTCGCCGCCGCCCGGGGCGGCATCGCCTTCGAACAGGTCTCGTTCGCCTATCCCGGACGGCAGTCGCACCTGGTGCTCGACGGCTTCGACCTGACGATCACCCCGGGGCGCAGCGTCGCGCTCGTCGGCCCGTCCGGCGCCGGCAAGTCCACCATCACCCAGCTGCTGCTCCGACTGTTCGACCCCACCGAGGGCCGGGTGACCATCGACGGCCAGAACCTCCGTGAGGTAACCCAGGCCTCGGTGCGTGCCGCGGTGGGAGTGGTCTTCCAGGAGTCGGTACTGATCAGCGGGTCGCTGGCGCGCAACCTGCGCCTCGCCCAGCCGACCGCCACCGACCAGGACATCAAGGCCGCGCTCGAGGCGGCCAACGCCTGGGGGTTCGTCCGCACCTGGGAGAACGGCATTCACACGGAGCTCGGTGAACGCGGCGTCCTGCTCTCCGGCGGGCAGCGCCAGCGCCTCGCCATCGCCCGGGTGATGCTGAAGGATCCCCCCATCGTCGTGCTCGACGAGGCGACCAGCGCGCTCGACGCCGGCAGCGAGCGCCTCGTGCTCGACGCCCTGGAGCGGCTCCTGTCCGGGAGGACGTCACTGGTCATCGCCCACCGGATCGCCACCATCCGCCACTGCGACCAGATCGTCGTGATGGAACGCGGGCGGGTCGCCGACGCCGGCACCCACGCCGCACTGCTCCAGTCCTCGACGACCTACCGCTCGTACTGCCGCGAGCAGTCGGTGGCCTGATTCACACGGCGTCTACGCACCATCAGAGCCAGCACCGCCCCGGTCGCGGCGACTCCGGCGGTGAACAGCAGGCCGTGGGAGTATCCGGCATCGCGATAGAAACGGGTGCCATGGACCACCTGGCTGTCCCGGGCGAGGATGACGAACGCCAGCTGGCTGAGGACGGACTGGGTCACCCCTTGTGCCATGGACTGGGCACCGTTGGCCAGTGCCTGCTCGGCGGGATGCACCGCCTGGATGACCAGGAGGGGAATCGTGGCCACCACCAGGCCCATGCCTACCGCGGCCACGGCACCGAAGAGCATCAGCTGCGGCACCGTCTGGTGATGTGCGGAGATCAGGCCGTATCCCCCGGCGAGGAGCAGACCGCCGGCGGCCAGGAGGAGCCAGGCGTCGAACCTGCGGACGAAGATCCCGGCCGCGACCGCCCCCGCGAGGATCAGCACGCTGCTGGGCGCGTTGATCAGCGCGTTCCTGGTCGCGGAGAATCCCAGGCCGTCGGAGACGCCGGGGATCGCCGGCATGAGGGCGAGCAGGAACATCACCGTGCCGACGGCGTACGCCGCGCCTCCGACCAGGGACGTCGTCAGCAGCATGGTCCAGACCGGCCGTCGCCGCAGCAGGGGAAGTGGGATCAGGGGGTGAGGCACCCGGCTTTCGACGGCGGCGAAGCCGGCCACCGCGGCGAGACCGCCTCCGACGAAGACGAAGGTGCGGGCACTGGTCCAGCCCCAGTCGGCGCCTTCACCGATGCCGTAGACGACCGCGGTCAGCCCGCCGCCGAGCAGGAGCCCGCCCAGCCAGTCGATCCGGGTGCGTTCCTCGCGCACGGGACTCTCGGGGACAAGCAGCACGAGCGCGGCGAGGCTGACCGCGCTGGCGGCGGCCATGAACCACAGCGCGCCACGGAAACCGAAATCGTCGACGAGCCACGCGGACAGGAACGGGCCCCCCAGCGCGACCAGCCCGACACCGCCGCCCAGCAGACCGCTGGCCGGGCCGACGAGCCGGCGTGGGAAGACGTCACGGACCATCGAATAGGCGATGGCCCCGATCGGTCCATAGCATCCGGCGATGCCGCGTCCGATCAGCAGCATGGAGTAGTTCGCCGCCAGGGCGGCGATGAGGTCTCCTACCAGGCCGAGAACGGTGATGACCACCATCACACGTTTCTTGCCGTGTATCGCCGCGGCCTTGACCGCGAAGGGCGTGGCGAAGGTGCCGACCAGCGCCGTGATCAGCGTGAACCACGAGATCCTGGTTGTGTGGAAATGTGTGGCGATCTCGGCCTGGATATTTCCCGACAGCAGGCCGACCAGCCCCAGAAGCTGCGATGCCCACATCAGGACTACCAGAACAACGCCATATCGCGCGTTGAAGCCGGCTGGTTCCGATTCCATCTGGGACGACACCGTGGTGACCGTCATGAACGGCTCCTGTTTTTGAATAGTCGAACCCCGAACACACGGGGAACGCCGACAGCGCCGCATCGGGTCGACAGCAGAACGACAGAGATCGAAAAACACCTGCCCGTCGAACCACTCTTCGTGACGGAGTGGCCCCGGCTACATCAGGGTGAAACCGCCGCCGCTGGTTGAGGTCTCATGGAGCTCCAGCCGTCGCAGCGTCGCGCCCCGCGGGATGTCGAAGGCCAGTCTGCCGCGGATGGACGCTCCTGGATCGGCGGTGTTCCAGATGGTCTCGCCGGGCAGGTAGAAGCGCGACAGGTAGTCGGCGCCGTGCCGGGCGCCGGTGCTGTCGTACGCGTACTGGTGGGTGTTCTCCAGGGCACGAGGCGACGTGCCCGTGTTGTGGATCGTCAGGGTGACCAGGCAGAACTGGCCGTCCGGGTGGCGGGCCAGGAACCCGAGGCCGAGCTGCTCGATCCCGCATTCGACACCGTCCACGGCAAACAGCAGGGAGCCGTCCCGGAAGCCGCCCGAGCCGGGCGGGGTACTCGGGGTCGGTGTTGGTGTTGGTGTTGGTGTCGCCGAGGATTCCGCCGGCCTGGCCAGGGCGGTCATTGGTCTGGCCACGGGCACGGCAGGTTCGGTGGACGTCCCGTCATCGCGATGCACCACCACCACCCCGATCGCGGTGAGAGCCGCCAGCACCAGGACCAGGCTGGCGGTCAGCGGAACGCGGCCACGTCCCCGGCGCCGCCGCCCCGTGCGCGGGGTGCTGTCCGGGGACTGCGCGGGCTCCGCGGTGAGCCCGAGCAGCCGGACCGACGGGCCGACGGACCGCTCGCCCGGCCGGCGCTCGACGAGGCGCAACAGCAGGTCCCGGGCATCAGGCCGGCTGGACGCATCCTTCGTCAGAGCACAGCGGACGAGGTCCTCCACCTGCCGTGGCAGGCCGGCCAGGTCCGGTTCGGCCGTGGTGATCCGGTGGGCGAGACCGACATCCCCGCCGTCCCCGAACGGATGCCGTCCGGTGCCCGCGTAGGCGACGAGGACACCCCAGGCGAACACATCGGCCGCCGTCCCGATCGGCTGACCGGTGATCTGTTCCGGTGCCATCCACCCGGCCGAGCCGAACCCCCAGGCGGTCGGCCTGCCACCGGTGCTGTCCAGGGCCTGGGCGATGCCGAAGTCGATGACCCTGGGTCCGGACAGCGAGAGGAGCACATTGCTCGGCTTGAGATCCCGGTGCACCAGACCGGCATGGTGAATCGCGGTCAACGCGGTCGCCACCCCGACCGCCAGCCCGGTGAGCGTTGACGACTCGAGCGGGCCTCTGCTTGTGACAGCATGGTCCAGCCGGAGGCCGTCGATGAACTCCGTCACCAGGTATGGCGCGAAAGCCTCCGGGTCGGCGTCGAGCACCCCGGCGGTGCAGAACGACGCTACGCTGCGAGCGGCCTCGACCTCCCGCCGGAAACGGCGGCGGAACTCCTGGTCCCTGGCCCGGTCCGGCCTGATCACCTTGACCGCGACCGGCCGCCCCCGCTGGTCGTGCGCGTAGTAGACGGCGCCCATCCCGCCCACACCCAGCCGGCTCATCACGACGTACGGGCCGATGACGGTCGGCTCGTGCGGCAACAGGGGTTCACCGGGGACGCACGCCTCGACGGCGGGAACCGTACACCCTTCCTGGTATTGCACCATGTCAGCAGGCGGCGAACGGACCTGTCACCGAAATGCAGGACGAGCACGTTTCGGAGTCATGGAGGGCCTGCACCGCCTCGAAGTTGCACACAGTCGTTACGCTCCCTTCGCCCAAACCAGGACCAGTGGTTGTTCTGTATCTGGTCGACGACCGTGCTCATCAATCCGACTTCCCAGCACAATCCTGCCTGAGCAGGGCCTGTCAGTCATCATCCGCCCGCAGGCAGTTCCACCTACTTATGACGCAGTACACGCGGCCCGCCGTACTTCAACCGCAGTACCGTCAGCCGGACGTCAGCCTGCGACGGTTCGCTCCTGGAGCACCGCGACCAGGTCGGCCTCGAGAGCCGGGGCCTGCGCCGGGAAGTACTCCAGCAGGACGCGCAGACTCGGCAGTGACGGTTCCGTCCCGCTGTCGGCGTCGGCGAACTGGGGAAGGTGCCTGTGCAGGACCGGCAGGAGCGCGGCCCACAGTGCGGAGTCGCGGAAGATCTCCCTGAGTGGGGTGTCGAGGGTGTGCATGGGCTGGTCCGGTGTCGGGACGTCGTACTCCCAGTGGTGGCTGCCCGGCCCCACCTGGACGGTCAGCTCGTCGGGGTGGCCCGGCAGGACGACGTCCGCGGTGGCACCCGGCGGGACGTCGACGTCGACGGTGCGACGGCCGTCGGGTTCCTGGCGCCAGGCGACTCGCACCCGCCCGTGCGGGGTGTCGTGGGTGAGCGTGGCGTGGGTGAGGCCGCCACCGGGCCGCGGCGCGATCCGCATTCGCCGGTAGCCGGGCTCGACGGGTTCGAGGCCGCCGACGACGCGGTGCAGCCAGTCCGCGACGGCGCCGAGGGCGTAGTGGTTGAGCGACGTCATGCCGGTGTCGTGCAGTGATCCGTCGGGCCGGATCGCGTCCCACCGCTCCCAGATGGTCGTCGCGCCCCGCGTCACCGGGTAGAGGAACGACGGGCACTCGGTCTGGCGCAGCAGCCGGTAGGCCGTGTCGAGCTGGTCGGTGCGGCTCAGCGCGTGTGCGACCAGCGGGGTGCCGGCGAAGCCCGTGCTGATCCGGTGATCGGCCTTGGCGACCAGTTCGGCGAGCCGGCGCCCGGCGCGCGCCTGCTGGGCCGGGTCGAGGATGTCGAAGCAGATGGCCAGCGCATAGGCGGTGGCCGTGTCGTTGGCGACCAGGCCGGACGGGGCGACCCACTCGTCGCGGAAGGCCGCCCGGACCCGCTGGTGCAGTGCCGTATACCGGGCTGCGTCGCCGGTGTGGCCCAGGACCTCGGCGGTCTGCGCCAGCTGGTGGGTGGTGTGACACAGGTAGGCGCAGGCGACCAGATAGGCGTCCGTCCTGCCGCCGGCCGGGTTCTTCGGCGGCGCGTCCGGATCGAGCCAGTCGCCGAACTGGAAACCGGAGTTCCACAGCCCCCGCTCGTCCAGCAGGGCCTCCACGCTGTCGATGAAGGCCGTCATGGACTCGTACTGGGCAGCGAGCAGCTCCCGGTCGCCGTACTGCTGGTAGAGCGTCCAGGGCAGGCTCACCGCGACGTCTCCCCACAGCGCCGTGGGCGCCGTGATCGGCATGCCCCCGACGTCCGGGACGACCAGCGGCACGTGCCCCTGCGCGCGCTGCTCTGCGGCGAGGTCGGTGAGCCAGGAGCCCAGCACTGCGCGCACGTCGTAGAGGAACGCGGCGGTGGGGCCGAAGGCATTGATGTCACCGGTCCAGCCGAGCCGCTCGTCGCGCTGCGGGCAGTCGGTGGGCACGCCGACGAAGTTGCCGCGCATCGACCAGACGATGTTGCGGTGCAGCTGGTTCACCAGCTCGTCGGAGGTCTCGAACCAGCCGGTCCGGCGCATGTCGCTGTGCACCACCACCGCGGTCACCGCCCCGGTGTCGAGGCGGCCGGGCCATCCCTCCACCTCGACGTAGCGGAAGCCGTGGAAGGTGAACCGCGGCTCCCACGTCTCCGGACCACCGCCGCGCAGGATGTAGCGGTCGGTCGCGAGCGCCGTCCGGTTGGGCCGGAAGTCGGCCTCACCGTCGATCAGGGTTTCGGTGTGCCGCAGGACGATCGTGGTGCCGGCCGCCCCGCGGACGGTGAGACGGACCCAGCCCGACAGGTTCTGCCCGAAGTCGACGACCGTCCGCCCGGCCGGCGTCGTCAGGATGTCGACGGCGGGCAGCTCCTGGACCCGCCGGATCGGCGGCGCGCTCGGCGCGACCAGGGTGCTCAGGTCGCGCGGGACGACCTCGACCGGCGACCAGTACGTGTCGTCGAAGCCGGGCTCGGCCCAGCCCGCCGGTTCCAGGCTCGCGTCGTGGGTCTCGCCGTCGTAGATGCTGTCCGCCAGGGTCGCCCCGGTACCGGCACGCCAGTCGGCGCCACTCGCGATCACCTCCACCCGGTCGCCGTAGTCGAGCTCGAGTTGCAGGAACCCTGCCGGGCGGTCCGCCCAGACGGCCCGCTTACCCTCCTCCCAGGTGAGCCTGCCCACCGCCCAGCCCTCGCCGAGGACGGCACCCAGGGCGTTGGCACCCTCCACCAGCAGACCGGTGACGTCGTGAGTGCTCACGACCAGGCGATGCCGGTAGGACGTCCAGCCCGGCGCAAGGACCTCGTCGCCCACCGGGGCGCCGTTCAGGTGGGCCTCGATCAGCCCCAGCGCGGTGACGTGCAGGGTGGCGGAGCGCAGTCCACCGCCCACGGTGAACTCCCGGCGCAGATACGGCGCCGGTGCGGGATCCCGCCTGGCCGGGTCGGACGGGGCGGCGATGAAGGCGGCGTTCCAGTGCGGGGGCATCGGACCTCGATCTCTGACGGGAGCGGCGACCGGCGACCGGCGGCGGGCCAGGGCCGGTCAGGCAGGTGGGCGGGACGCGGTGGCAGGGAGCGCGATGGCGTGCGGCGGTGTGGCCGGCTCGGAGGGAACGTGGATGTGGTCGCGTCCGAGGTCCGCGATGCCGGCGGCGCCCAGGAGGGCCAGGGTGCGGTGGACGTCGGCGGCGAACCAGGCGAGTAGCCGGTCGACCCCGCGTTCCCCGCCGGCACCGAGCGCGTAGAGGTAGGCGCGGCCGGCCATGGCCGCGTTCGCGCCGGCCGCGACCGCCTTGACGATGTCGCTGCCGCGCCGGACCCCGCCGTCGCAGATGATCTCGCTGCGGCCGCCGACGGCGTCGGCGACCGGAGCGACGAGTGGCAGCGTGGCCGGTGCTCCGTCCAGTTGCCGGCCGCCGTGGTTCGACAGCACGATCGCGTCGACGCCGGCTTCGGCCGCGAGCGTCGCGTCCTCGACGGTCTGGATGCCCTTGACGACGATGCGCCCACCCCAGACCGAGCGCAGCCAGGTCAGGTCCGCCCAGGAGAGGCCGGGGTCGAACTGGGTGTTGATGTAGTCGGACAGTGTCACCGGTGACGCGCCGTCGCCCACGTCGCGGCCCGCGACGTTGCTGAACCGGATCGGTTCGCTGCGGACGAACTGCCAGGTCCAGCCGGGATGCAGCGCGCCGTCGAGGATCGTGCCCGCACCGATCGTGGGCGGCAGGGAGAAGCCTCTGCGTACGTCGCGCTCCCGGCGGCCGAAGACGGCGGTGTCGACGGTGAGCACGATCGCCTCGTAGCGGGCCGCAGCGGCGCGCTCGATCATCTCCCGGACCAGGCCGCGGTCGCGCCAGGCGTAGACCTGGAACCACAGCCGCCCGTCGCTGACCGCGCGGACCTCCTCGATCGAGCGCGTGCTCAGCGTGGACAGCGTGTAGGGAAGTCCGGCGCGGGCGGCGGCGCGGGCCACGGCCAGCTCCCCCTGCGGATCGGCGATGCGGGTGAATCCCGTGGGTGCGAGCACGAGCGGGTACGCCGCCGGCACACCGAGGATCTCGGTGCCGATCGAGACCTCGGGCAGGCCGCGCAGCACCCGCGGGCGGAAGGTCACGGCGGCGTAGGCACGCTCGTTCGCGGCGAGGGTGCGCTCGTCCTCCGCGGCGCCGTCGATGTAGTCGAAGACCCCGCCGGGCAGCCGCCGCCGGGCGATCCGCCGCAGGTCGTGCACGGAGGCCGCCCGCGCCAGCCGCCGCTCGGTGCGGTCGGTCTCGACGGGGCCGAACCGCAGGACGGAACGCAGTGTCGCCAGGGGCCTCATGACGCTCATGTCGGCTCGTACCTCCGGAGGGTCGATGCGCGCGCGAGGTGCCCGCGCAGGTCTTCCAGGGTGGCCGGCGCGGCACCGTGGGCCCGTGCCTGGACGAGGATGTTGCCGAGCGCGGTCGCCTCGACCGGCCCGGCGACGACCGGCACCCCCGCCTCGTTCGCGGTGAGTCGGCAGAGAAGCTCGTTGCGGGAGCCGCCGCCGACGAGATGGATGACCTCGACCTTTCGCCCGGTCAGGTCCGCGGCCCGCCGCAGGGTGCGTGTGTAGGCGAGGGCGAGGGAGTCGACGATGCAGCGCGCGAGCGCGGCCGGCGTCCGGGGCACCCGGCCGTCGCCTTCTCCGTCGCTTACCGCCGCCGCGATCCGGGCCGGCATGTTTCCCGGTGCGAGGAGCGCCGGGTCGTCGACGTCGATCACCGGACCGCCGCGTGGCAGCGCCGCGGCGGCGGCGAGGAGATCCTCAAGGTCGGGGCTGTTCCATTCCCGCAGGCATTCCTGGAGCAGCCACAGCCCGCCGACGTTGCGCAGGAACCGCACGCGGCCGTCGACACCGATCTCGTTGGTGAAGTTCGCCGCGCGGGCGTCCGGGGTGAGGACCGGCGCCGGTAGTTCCAGGCCCACCAGCGACCAGGTGCCGCACGAGACGTAGCCGAAGCTGTCGGTCGTCGCCGGGATCCCGACGACGGCGGAGGCGGTGTCGTGCGAGCCCACCGTCGTCACCGGGACCGGTGGGCCGAGGGCGTGCGTGACGCCGCGGACGGTACCGGGCGTCTCGAGATCCGGCAGCAGCCCGCGCGGGATGTCCAGCCGTCGCAACAGCTCGTCGGACCACCGGCGCGTCCGGACGTCGAGCAGGCCGGTCGTCGAGGCGTTGGTGAGCTCGGTGCGCAGCCGCCCGGTCAGCCGGTAGGCCAGCAGGTCGGGCACCAGGACGACGTGGGCGGCCCGGTCCCACAGCAGGCCACGCTGCTGTGCGGCGAGCTGGTACAGCGTCGTGAACGGCAGGAACTGCAGCCCGTTGACGGCGAACAGCTCCTCGGGGGGCACCGTGGCGTGCACGTCGTCGACGACCTGCGCCGCGTGCCCGTCGCGGTAGGCGACGGGCGGTGCGAGCAGCTCCCCGGCGGCGTCGAGGAGGCCGACGTCGACCGCCCAGGTGTCGATGCCGATCGACTCCACCTCGGGGCAGGCCCGGGCCAGCTGGCGCAGCCCGCGCAGCATCTCGCGGTGCAGGTGGTCGAAGTCCCAGCGCAGCGATCCCGCGGTCTCGACGAGCGGGTTGGCGAACCGGTGGACCGGCCGCAGGGACACCGATCCGCCCTCGACCAGCCCGGCCATCACCCGGCCGCCGGACGCACCGATGTCGACGGCGGCGAACACCCGGGCGGCCATCGTCAGCGCAGGAACGCGGCCGCGACGCCGGCGTCGACGGGGACGAGCAGGCCGGTCGTGTGACTGAGCTCGCCCGAGCACACGGCGGCGACCGCGTTGGCCACGTGCTCGGGCAGCACCTCCCGCCCGAGCAGGGTCCGCCGGGCGTAGAAGGCGCCGAGCTCCTCCTCGGGGATGCCGTAGACCGCCGCGCGCTGGGCGCCCCACCCGCCGGCGAAGATGCCGCTGCCGCGCACGACGCCGTCCGGGTTGACGCCGTTGACCCGGATCCCGTGCTCGCCGAGTTCGGCGGCCAGCAGCCTGACCTGGTGCGCCTGGTCGGCCTTCGCGGCGCCGTAGGCGACGTTGTTCGGCCCGGCGAACAGGGCGTTCTTGGACACGATGTAGACGATGTCACCGCCGAGCCGTTGGTCGATCATGGCTCGCGCCGCGGCCCGGGCGACGAGGAAGCTCCCCTTCGCCATGACGTCGTGCTGCAGGTCCCAGTCCCGCTCGGTGGTCTCGAGCAGCGGCTTCGAGATGGACAGGCCGGCGTTGTTGACGACGAGGTCGATCCCGCCGAACGCGAGAAGTGTCGCCTCGACGGCGGCCTCGACCTCGCCCTCCTTCGTCACGTCCGCGCCGACGCCGACCGCGACGTCGGCGCCGCCGAGATCGCCCGCCGCCGACACCGCCCTGCCCGCGTCGAGGTCGGCGACGACCACGCAGGCGCCGTCGGCGGCGAGCCGCGCCGCGGTGGCCCGCCCGATGCCGCTGGCCGCGCCGGTGACCAGCGCGATCCGGCCCGCGTGCCGCTTCGGCTGCGGCAGGCGGCGCAGTTTCGCCTCCTCCAACGCCCAGTACTCGATCCGGAACTTCTCGCTCTCCGGGATCGGGGCGTAGGACGAGACCGCCTCGGCACCGCGCATCACGTTGATCGCGTTGACGTAGAACTCGCCGGCCACGCGCGCCGTCTGCTTGTCCCTGCCGTAGGAGAACATGCCCACGCCCGGCACGAGGATGATCGCCGGGTCGGCCCCGCGCATCGGCGGCGAGTCCACGGTGGCGTGGCGCTCGTAGTAGGCGCGGTAGTCGTCGCGGTAGGCCTCGTGCAGCTCCGCGAGCCGCCGGACGCACTCCTGCGGTGCCGCCGAGGCCGGCAGGTCGAGCACCAGCGGGCGGACCTTCGTCCGCAGAAAGTGGTCGGGGCAGGACGTCCCGAGCCGGGCCAGCGCGAACAGCTTCTCGCTCGCCAGGAACTCCAGGACGACGTCGCTGTCGGTGAAGTGGCCGACCAGGCGGTGGTCGCGCGACGCCACCGCACGCAGATGGGGGGCGAGCGCGGCCGCTGTCGCGCGCCGTTGCGCGGCCGGCAGCGCGCGCCGGTCGTCGACCTCGGCCCCGAAGGGCCGCGGCCGCCCGTGCCGTTCGAGGTGGAGTCGCGCCTGCTCGATGATCCAGGTGGAGTTGCGTTCGGCTTCCGCGCTGGTGTCGCCCCAGGCGGTGATGCCGTGCCCGCCGAGGATGCAGCCGACAGCGCCGGGGTTGTCGCGCTGTACGGCCGCGATGTCGAGGCCGAGCTGGAATCCCGGTCGCCGCCACGGCACCCACACGACCTTCGGGCCGAAGACGTCCTTGGTGAGCCGTTCGCCGTCGGCGGCGGTCGCGAGGGCGATGCCGCTGTCCGGGTGCAGGTGGTCGACGTGCGCGGCCTCGACGAGCCCGTGCATGGCGGTGTCGATCGAGGGCGCGGCGCCACCCCGGCCGTGCAGGCAGAAGTCGAAGGCGGCGACCATCTCGTCCTCGCGGTCCTCGCCGGGGTAGACGCCCACGAGCGCGCGCAGCCGGTCCATCCGGAGCACGGCGAGACCGGGCTCGGTCAACGTGCCGAGATCGCCGCCCGACCCCTTGACCCACATCAGCTCGACGTCGCGGCCGGTGACCGGATCGGTCTCGACGCCCTTGGCAGAGGTGTTCCCGCCCGCGTAGTTGGTGTTGCGCGGGTCGGCCCCGAGCCGGTTCGACCGGGCGAGGAGCTCGGCGACGGTCCGGTTCCCGCTCACGCGCCCCACCCTGCCTGGGTGCCGCCGACCCGCTCGGCCGCGACGCGCTCCGCGTACCCGCTCGCGCGGAACGCCGCGAGGGGGTCGGCGGGCAGCCCGCGCGACTCACGCCAGGCGGCGAGATCCGCGCGCACGTCCGTGTAGAAGGCGTCCATGAGGACGGCGTTCGCGGCAAGCACGTCCCCGGCCCGCTCCGCCTCGGCGAGCGCAGTCCGGTCGACGAGCAGCGCGCGGGCCGTCATCTCCTGCACGTTGAGCACGGACCGGATCTGGCCCGGGATCTTCGCCTCGATGTTGTGGCACTGGTCGAGCATGAAGGTCACCTCGCTGCTCTCGTCGCAGCCACCGCCCCGGACGACCTCGGTCATGATCCGGAACAGCTGGAAGGGGTCGGCGGCGCCGACGATCAGGTCGTCGTCGGCGTAGAAGCGGGAGTTGAAGTCGAACGCCCCCAGCCGCCCCAGCCGGAGCAGCTGCATCACGATGAACTCGATGTTGGTGTGCGGGGCGTGGTGGCCGGTGTCCAGGCACACCACGGCGCGCTCTCCGAGCGCCAGGCAGTGGACGTAGGCGGTGCCCCAGTCGGGGACGTCGGTCGCGTAGAGGGCCGGCTCGAACAGCTTGTACTCGAGCACGAGCCGCTGGTGTGCCGCCAGCCGGGCGTAGATCTGGCCCAGCGCGTCGGCGAGCCGCTCCTGGCGGTCGCGCAGGTCGGCCTGGCCGGGGTAGTTCAGCCCGTCGGGCAGCCAGATCTTCAGATCGCGACTGCCCGTGGCATCCATGATGTCGACACACCCGAGGACGTGGCTGATCGCCTTCGCCCGGACCCGCCCGTCGACGTGACAGAGGCTGCCGAGCATGTAGTCGTCGTCCTGGAACGTGTTCGTGTTGATCGTGCCGAGCCGGACCCCGTTGTCCCGCGCATGCTCGCCCAGCTTGCCGAAGTCGTCGACGAGATCCCAGGGGATGTGCAACGCGACCGACGGCGCCAGCCCGGTCAGGCGGTGCACCTGCGCGGCGTCAGCGATCTTCTCGAACGGATCACGCGGGATGCCACGCTGCGTGAACACCCTGAACCGCGTCCCGGAGTTCCCGAACGCCCACGAGGGCAGCTCGATCTCCTGCCGAGCGAGGTCCTCTGTCGTCTCGCTGAATGCCCGCATCACTGCCAGCCCTTCCGGCCGCCAACCCCTCCGGCCTATGTGAGATCTTGTAAATTGTCACACAATCTCGCAAGACCGGCAATCGTGAACCGAGGACGTTCGTGAACTGAGAAGGGACAGGCGCACAGCCACATACCGGCCGGCGCGGCGGCGTCACCGGATCCGCGTCACCCGCCGGTACGGCGCCAACCGGTCGTCCTGCGGGTCGAGCTCGGTCACCAGCCAGTCGACGCGGTCCCAGTCGAGCCAGCGCGCGACGGCCCGCGTGCCGAGTTTCGAGGAGTCGACGGCCAGGACGACCTGCTCGGCGCCGACGGCCAGCGCGCGCTTGACGTCGGCCTCCTCCGGGGTTTCCTCCAGCGGCCCCGCCCGTTCGTCGAGGGCCGCCGCCGAGGCGAACAACCGCCGCACGGTGATGTCCGCCGCCGCCCGGCTTGCCAGCGGGCCGACCAGACTGCCGGTCCGGGGATCGAGCCGTCCGCCCGTCAGCAGGACCGAGATCCCCGGCCTGTCGCGCAACACACCGAACGTGTCGGGCCCGTTCGTGACGACCAGCAGATCGTCCGCGCTGGTCAGCGTGCCGGCGAGCCGCATGACCGTCGAGGACGCGTCGAACGCCACCGCGCCCCCGTCCGGGACGAGACCGGCGAGCTTCGCCGCGATGCGCCCCTTCGCCCCCGCCATCCGGTCCCGGCGCTGGGCGAAGCTGCGCGGGCCGACGGACCGCGCCCCGCCGCGCACCCGGCGGGCCACCCCGCGTTCCTCCAGCTGGACCAGGTCCCGCCGGATCGTCATCTCGCTGACGTTGAGCTCCGCGGCCGCGGCGGTGATCGTGACCGCTCCCTGGGCCCGGAGCTGGTCGCTCAGCCACGTCAGCCGATCCTCGCCGGGAACGTTCCGCTGGGGCAGTGGCACAGGCACCTCGCCGGGCGCGCGTTACGAGTGTGAGAACGATGTGCGAAGCAACGTCAGGCTAACGGAACCGGACAGTCTCTCGCCGCCCGGGGCCGGCCACGTCAACCGTCGGCCACGTCAACCGCCCGCCACGCGGACCTAGCCCGTGAACGGCTGCACCGGCCGGCCGGGGACCCCCGGGGCGAAGGCGAACACCGCGCCCGCGGCCGGATGCCGGGTGAGGTCGGTGCCGACCTGGGAAGTGGTGACGTAGAGCGTGTCGAGACGGTCGCCGCCGAAGGTGCAGGCCGTCACCCGGGGCGCCGCGATGGGGACGATCCCGTCGAGGCGGCCGGTCGGTGAGTAGCGGTGGACGGCGCCGCCGCCCCACAGCGCCACCCACAGGTAGCCGTCGGCGTCGACGGTGAGCCCGTCCGGCGCACCCGCGTCGCCGGGGATGGTGACCAGGGTCCGCCGGCTGCTCAGGCCCCGCTCCGAGTCGTAGTCGAAGACGTCCACCCGCGACGTCGGGGAGTCGACGTAGTAGGCCCGGGCGCCATCAGGGCTCCAGGCCAGCCCGTTGGAGACGGTGACACCGGTCAGCACGACGCTGACCGTGCCGTCGGGTGCAAGCCGGTAGAGCGAGCCCGCGCCGGCCGTCTCGGCGTAGGCCATGGATCCGCAGTAGAAATGGCCGTCCGGGTCACAGCCGCCGTCGTTCATCCGAATCCCGGCATCGGCGCCCCACAGGTCCCCGAGATACCGGCGGACACCGCCGGCCAGGCCTGCCGGGTCCTCCCGGCCGGCACCGTCCTCCCCGCCGGCGGGGTCGACGAGCGCGAAGCCCCGTTCCAGGGCGAGCACCGCCCCACCGCTGGACCGTGGTCGCAGGGCCGCCACCACGGCACCGACGTGGTCACGGCGGACCGCGCCGGTCGCGACGTCGACGGCGAGGACGTCACCGGCCAGCAGGTCGACGCAGCGCAGCCCACCCCAGTCCGGGCTCCACACCGGGCCTTCGCCGTGGAAGGCGACCGGGTCCGTGATCTGCTCAGGGCAGTCGGTGGCCACCGGTCAGACACCGCGGCCGCGCTGGGGGATGTTCCAGGGATTGTCATCACGCAGCGGCTCGGGCAGCAGGCGCGCGGGCAACGACTGGTAGGTGACGGGTCGCAGGAAACGGGAGATCGACGTCGTCCCGACCGAGGTGTGCAGCGATGTGGTCGCCGGGTAGGGGCCGCCGTGGGTCATGGCCGGGCTGACCGACACGCCGGTCGGCCAGCCGTTCCACAGCACCCGCCCGGCCCGTTCCCGCAGCTCGGCGAACAGGTCGGCGGCGAGGTCGTCGTCGGTGTCCTCACCGTGCACGGTGGCGGTGAGCTGCCCGCCGAGGGTCCGGGTCGCCGCGAGCAGGTCGGCCGGGTCGTCGTAGGTGACGAGCAGCGACGTCGGCCCGAAGCATTCGACCGCCAGCGCGTCCGGGTCACGCAGCCAGTCGGCGATGCTGGTGGCCAGCAGCGTCGGCGTGACCCCGCCAGGCGTCGCTCTGCCAGACGTCGCTCTGCCAGACGTCACCCCGTCCGGCATTGCCCCGTCCGCTCCGGCGGTCGCCGCTCCGGGTGTCGTCCCATCCCCGGCAACCAGCACCCGTACCGCGGGATGGCCCGTGAGCTCACCGAGGGTGTCCCGGTAGCCGGCCTCGATCCGTTCCCCCAGCAGCGAGGTAGCCGGCCGCGCGGACACCAGCCGGACGAGGTCCCTCTCGGCGAAGCCGGCCGGGGCGAACAGAAGGCCTGGCTTGGTGCAGAACTGGCCGGTGCCCAGGGTGTACGAGTCGACGTAACCGGCCCAGATCTCCGGGCCGCGCCGGGCGGCGGCGGCCTCGGTCACGAAGACCGGGTTGACGCTGCCCATCTCGGCGTAGAACGGGATCGGCTCGTCGCGGGCGGCGGCGAGGTCGAACAGGAGCCGGCCGGCGTGCTCCGAGCCGGTGAAGGCACCGGCCCGCACCCGCGGGTCGACGAGCGCGGCCCGCGCCGGCTCGTCACCTTCGATCAGGGCGAAGGTCCCCGCGGGCGCGCCGGTGGCGGCCAGCGCGTCCGCGACAACGGTGGCGGTGCGGCGGGAGAGCTCCGGGTGGCCGGGGTGGGCCTTGAGCAGCACCGGGCAGCCGGCGGCGAGCGCGGCGGCGGTGTCGCCGCCGGCGACGCTGAACGCGAAGGGAAAGTTCGAGGCGGCGAAGACGAGTACCGGCCCGACCGGGGTCAGCATCCGGCGCAGGTCGGGGCGCGGCCCCGTGGGCCAGGCCGGGTCGGGCAGGTCGACCGTCGCCTCGAGGTACCCGCCGTCGTCGAGGAGGTCGGCGAACAGTCGGAGCTGGAACGTCGTGCGGACGAGTTCACTGCGCAGGCGCGGTTCGGGCAGCCGGGTCTCGCGCATCGCGACCGGGACCAGGTCGTCGGCCGCGGTGTCCAGGGCGGCGGCCACCGCGCGCAGCATCGACGCGCGTGCGGCCGGCGCGAGCGTGCCGAACGGGCGGGCTGCCGCCACGGCGGTGGCGAGCAACCCTTCGATGTCGGTCGTGACGGTGTCCACAGCCTTCCTTCCGTTCACGAGGCGGTGTCGCGGCAGGTCGTGTGCCGCGGGATGACCTTCACGGCCGCAGCAGGATCTTGACGGCGGTGCCGGCGTCGTCGGAGAGCAGGCGGAACGCCTCGGCCACGTCGTCGAGGGGCAGCTCGTGGGTGATCAGTGCCGCCGGGTCGAGGTGGCCGGCGGCGAACGCGCGTACTGCGTGGGTCCAGGCCCGCGACGGGGCCCCGAAGGCGGTGTGCACGGTGAGCTGCGGGAGCACGAGGTCGAGGGCGCGCAGCGGCTGGTCGCCGTCGGCGGCGAGACCGGCGAGCACCACCCGCCCGCCGCGGCGGGCCAGCCCGCAGGCCAGCGCCGCGCTGCCGGGCGCGCCGGCGGCCTCGACCACCACGTCGAACCGCCGCGCCCACCGGTCACCGGCGGCCTCCTTCGGCGTCAGCAGCGTCGTGGCACCGCACCGGGTGGCGAGCTCGGCGCGGCCAGCACGGGGATCCACCGCGACGAGCTCGCCCGGGCCGCCCGCCGCCAGCAGCTGGGTGGCCAGCAGACCGAGTGTGCCCGCGCCGACCACCGCGACCCGCTCGCCCGGAACGGCGGCGGCGTGCAGGCACAGGGCCGCGGCGCACGCCGCCGGCTCGAGGCCGGCGGCGGCGCGCAGGTCGGCGTCGGGCGGCAGGACGTGCAGGAGGTGGGCCGGCACGACCAGGTGGTCGGACCAGGCGCCGGGGCAGGTGAAGCCGGTCTCGTCGTAGGGGGCGGTGCACAGGTTGGTGCCCCCGCGCCGGCAGGCGGCGCAGACCCGGCAGGAGCGGAAGCCCTCGGCCACCACCCGGGCGCCCACGAGCGACGCGTCCCCCGCCGGGCCGACCGCCGCCACCGTGCCGGACCATTCGTGCCCCGGGACGACCGGGTACCGCACGAATCCGGCGGGCCGGGTGCCGCGCAGCACCTCGCGGTCGGAGCCACAGATGCCGGCCCGGGCCACCCGGACCAGCACCTCACCCGGGCTGGGGGCGGCCGGTTCGGCCGGGCGTACCGCCAGCTGCCCTGGTGCGTCGATCCACACCGCGCGACCGGTCACGGTCAGCCGTGACGCGCCGGACGGGAGCCACGCAGCTCCCAGCCGTCGGCGTACAGGTCGAAATGGGCGCCGCGGGAGGGGTGCGCGGCCACGACGTCGAGGTCCAGCGTGACGCCGAGGCCGGGCTCGGTCGGCAGGGCGAAGTACCCGTCGACCACCGGCGGCAGGCCCGGGGCGGCCAGCTTGACCTCCTCGTCGGCGAAGTCGTTGAAGTGTTCCTGGATCATGAAGTTGGGGGTGCAGGCGGCCAGATGCAGGTTGGCGGCGGTGAGAACCGGGCCGCCGACGTTGTGCGGGGCGACCAGCGTGAAGTGGGTCTCCGCGGTCGCGGCGAGCTTGCGGGTCTCGCTGATGCCGCCGAGGTGGCCGATGTCGGGCTGGATGATGTCGGCCGCGCCGAGGTCGAACAGCTCCCGGTACTCGGTGCGGTCGTGGATGCGTTCCCCGGTCGCCACCGGGGCGCTGATCCCGGCGGCGGCCTTGGCCAGTGCCCTGAGGTTCTCCGGTGGTACCGGTTCCTCCACCCAGCCCGGCTCGAACTCGGCCAGCGAGCCGGCGATCCGGATGGCCTCGTGGGGCGCGAACCGCCCGTGCATCTCCACGAGGATCTCCACATCCGGCCCGACGGCGTCGCGCACCGCCTCGACCAGGGAGATGGAGTGGCGGCGTTCGGCGCGGTCCAGCTCCCACCGGCCGGCGCCGAACGGGTCGAGCTTGAGCGCCCGGTAACCACGGTCGACGACCACCCGCGCGGCGGCGTGGAACTCCTCGGGCGTGCGTTCGACCGTGTACCAGCCGTTGGCGTAGGCCTTGATCCGATCGCGGACCTTGCCGCCCAGCAGCCGCCACACCGGCTGACCCAGCGCCTGGCCCACGATGTCCCAGCAGGCCATCTCCACGCAGGCGATGCCGGACATGACGATCTCGCCGGCCCGGCCGTAGTCGCCGCGCTTCATCCTGTCGACCAGCGACTCGATGTCGAACGGGTCCGACCCGAGCACGTGGTTGCGCACCGCCTCGGCCAGGTAGCCCAGCAGCGCCTGGGTGTGGCCGAGCATGCGGGTCTCGCCCACGCCGACCAGCCCGTCGTCGGTGAAGACCTGGACGTAGGTCAGATCCCGCCACGGGGTCCCGTACACATGCGTCCGTACGTCCGCGATCCTCACGACAGTGCTCCCTCGACAGTGACGCCAGCGTCAACCGGCCGGATCACCGCATCGACAGGTGGCTCAGCATCATCACCAGGTGGCGCCAGGTCGCCAGGTGCCACCGGCACGGCGAGCCCAGCCGGCCGCCGCCCCGACCCGACGGCGTCCGGGTAGTAGCGGCGCAGCAGCTCCAGGCCGATCTCGGCCCGCCGGACCCGCTCCAGGCCCAGGGCCACAGCGGTGGCGGTCAGGTGGGTGCCACTGGGATAGATGTTCGGCGCGTTGCGCAGCCCGAACTTCAGGTACACCGGCGCGGCGACCCGGACGATCTCGGCGATCTCGAAGTGGCGCACGAAGCCACCGAGGTCGTCGGGCGCCTCGACGTAGAGGTCGATGGGGATGTCCACGGCCGCCCGGACCGCGGCGAGCTGGGCCAGCGACAGGTCGGTCGGCACGTTGTAGGTGTCGGCTCCGAACTGTTCGGCCAGCCGGATCGACGCGGGGTTGGCGCAGCCCATCTGCACGCTCACCTTGAAAGACAGGTCCGGCGGCAGCGCGCCGGCCGTCCGCATCCGGCTCGCGACCGACAGCACCCCGATGTCGGTGACCAGCACGCTGCGGATCCCGGCCTCGGTGGTCCGGCGGATGTCCTCCAGCACGTGCACGAGTTGTTCGGTTCCGCGCGCCTGCGCGGCCAGGCCGGCGCTGCCGGGGGCCAGGGCGGCGGCCCCGGTGCCCCACCCGGCCAGCGGCCGGGCGAACAGGCTGACCTCGACTCCCTCGGCCGCCCCCGAGGCAGCCATCGCCGCCAGCTCCCCGGCGGTCAGCAGCAGCCCGCCGCTGCCCTGCGACACCCGGTGGACCGCGACGCCCCGGCGGTCCGCCTCGGCGAGCACCGCCGTCATCGCCTCGGGGCCCTCCACGCTCGGGATCTCCACCCGGTACTGGGCGCCGTCCGGGAACCGCTTCCCGCTGGACGGGAGGTCGGACGGATCGGCGCCCGGAAGCCCGATCGAGCGGAGGAAGTCACGCGTCTGCTGCACCCACGCCTCCCGTTCTGTGCAGGGCCAGGCTGGCCGGCGGACCGACGACATCCAGTGCCGGCGCGTGGCCGCCCGGTGGGCGACAACGGCCGCGAAAGCAAATGTTAGCGCTAACATTTTGCCGGTCAAGCCCGGCGACGCGACTCGACGCGACGCACCTGGCACCGACGCCCGACAGGCGCGCAGGACAGGCCGGCTATAACGGAGCGACAGGACGGTCGCGGCGAGGTTCACGAGCGCACCGACCCGCGGGCCAGCCGGCACGAGGAGATACCTGCCAGAAGCGACGAAGGTGGAACGAGTTGGACGGACCCGGACCGGACCGGGGCGGCGAGTCAGCGCCGGAGGGGACGCAACCCGCGCCCGGCCGACCGCCGGCCCTGACTGACGTGGCCCGCCTCGTCGGCGTCTCCCACCAGACCGTGTCCCGGGTCGTGAACAACCACCCCGGTGTCCGGCCTCGGACCCGGGAGCGAGTGCTGGCGGGCCTGCGCGAGCTGGGCTACCGGCCGAACCCGGCGGCCCGCGCGCTCGCCACCGGCCGCTCGCGCACCCTCGGTGTCCTGGCGGTGGCCGGCACGCTGTACGGGCCGACATCGACGCTGTACGCCGTCGAGCAGGCGGCGCGGGAGGCCGACTACCAGGTCACGGTGGTCAGCCTCCACTCCCTCGAGCCAGCCGCCGTCCGCCAGGCCCTCGGGCGCCTGCTGGCCGGCGGCATCGACGGGGTCGTGGCGATCGCGCCGCTGCTCGACGCGACCGACGCGCTGAGCGCGGTCGCGGCCCGCCTGCCACTCGTCGCCGTCGAAGGACGTCCTGACGGCGACATCGCCACCGTCTCGGTGGACCAGGCACACGGCGCCCGCACGGCCACCGAACACCTGCTCGCCGCCGGCCACCCGACCGTCCGGCACGTGGCCGGACCGTCCGACTGGTACGAAGGCGCCGGCCGGATCGCCGGCTGGCACGCTGCGCTCGAAACAGCCGGCGCGGTCGTCCACCCACCGCTGGCCGGCGACTGGACCGCCCGCGCCGGCTTCGCCGCCGGCTGCCGGCTCGCCCGCGAACCCGACCTGACCGCCGTGTTCGTCGCCAACGACCAGATGGCCCTCGGCGTGCTGCGCGCCCTGCGCGAAGGCGGCCGGCGGGTACCCGAGGACGTGAGTGTCGTCGGCTTCGACGACATTCCCGAAGCCGAGTACTTCTCACCTCCGCTGACCACGCTCCGCCAGGACTTCGCCGAGGTCGGCCGCCAGAGTCTGCGCTCGCTCCTGGAGCAGGTCGAGGCGGGAACGACCAGCCGGACCCCCGTGGTCATCTCGCCGGAGCTGGTCCTGCGCCGCAGCACGGCGCCTCCGCCCTGAGGCCACCCGATCGCGTCATGCGCGTGCCTGCGGCCGTGCTGCCGGCGGCTCTGCTGAAGGTGCGTGGCCGATGCGGATGTCACGCCTGTCGCTGTTCGAGGAAGACGCCGGGCTGTCCGGCGTGGATTTCGATCCATTCGGCGCCGTCGTCGCCGGCCCGCCAGGTGTAGAGCAGGTCAGGGGTGAAGAAGCCCATGCCGGCACCCACCCGCCGCCGGCCGAAGACCAGTTCTCCGTTCAGGACGTAGTTCAGCTGGTGGGTTCCGTGGCGGTGGGGCTTCACCTGTTCCCCCGGCGCGGCCGTCTCGTGGTAAAAACACAGCCGTGGCGACTGGAGGATGGTCTTCGTGACGAGCTCCCGACCAAAAATCTCGTAGAATTTCTGGGCCTCTTCGGAGTCACCGAGCAAGTCGGCGTTCGTACGGCTCGGAAGTTCTCTCACGTCGAAGAAGAACTGGCGCGGCCGCCCTTTCTCATCCTGCGGGCGGACTCCATCCGTCATCTACACAGTCCTCTCGGTTGTCGCGCGGCTCAGACCGCCCACGCGGGAGTCTCAGAGGTTCCCCAGGTAGCCCGGGATACCGCCGTGGTCACGGCGAGAAGCCGGCATCCGAGGCGGGGGATGTCAGCCGCCTGGATCTGTTCAGGGAAACCGACGAGCGTCAGCGCCAGCCGAACGGTGCCCTGCGGATCGAGGACCGGTGCTGCTATGTGTATGATCGGAAATCGCTGGGCAGATTCCAGCCCCGCGAGGAGATCTTCCTCGAAGGCCGGCGGAGTTGCGGTGCCGGTTTCGTGATTGCGTCGTCGCCCACCGCCCACCGCGTATCCGCGTTCCCGCACGCGGGCGAGGGCCTCCAGGTATCGGGCCTGGTCCGGGCCGCTCGCCGACGGGACGACGGCGGCCAGCCATCGCCGGATACCTTCCTGCCCGGCCCACGCCACGAACACCGTGCCGACGGGCGGGACGAGCGGGAACCGGCTCCCGGCACGCACGTGCACACCCACGGAGGCCGGCGAGTTGACCCGCGCCAGCACCACGATCTCGTCGCCGACAACAGTGCTGGCCACGCAGTCAAGTTCCAGCTCGCGGCTCAACATGTTCATCTCGGCACGTGCGTGGGACAAGGCATCATGCTCATCCAGATATGTGGTGGCCAACGGTAGGAGCGATGGCCCGAGAGAGTAGCTCTTCTCGTGGTCGCGGATCAGGTAGCCCCGATCGCTGAGGAGGGTGACGATAGCGTGGCCGCTGGCCTTGTTCAGGTTCAGCCGTCGGGCGATCTCCGACAGGCTCAACGCCTCGCCTGGCCTGGCTGCCAGCAGTTCCAGAACGTCGAGGGCACGCTCCACCGCAGGAACGTTTCGTGCCATGCGCACTCCCTCAGTCCGGTTGGCCGCCTGGATCCACAGTGTTCCCGACCCATTCGAAGTGGGCCCGGACGGACGACTGATCCTCGCTCACCCACCCACGGCGCGTGGCGTACTGGAGCATTCGCTGCAGGCCCTGTCGCCACTCGTCATCGTTGTCGCGCCCAGCCAGGCCGGGCAGCGCGACGACGTGAATCCACACATGTGGTGGAACAACGTACGCGAGCGGGTCGAGGTGGCCGGCCAGTGCTGCCCAGTCCAGTTCGCCGTGCACCACCACCTTGAGCTCGGTGAAGTCGTCGGGCTCGGCGAGCCGTACGACAGGATCATCTGCGGGTACGACGTTGAGGTACATCTGCGTTGTCCCCGTCCATCCTCGATATGCGTGGTCGCATCGGCGGGCCGAAGTCCGCTCGACAGGCCATCAGGCCATCAGGCGGGCGTATCTGCTGCGGTAGTAGAGAAGCGGGGCGACCTCGGCATCCTCCAGCGCGAGCTGATCAACCCTGCCGACGACGATGGTGTGGTCACCGGCCTCGTGAAGAGTCTCGACACGGCAGTCGAGCCAGGCTGCCGCACCGGGAAGGATCGGTGCCCCCGACGGCGCGGGCCGCCAGTCAACGCCGCGGAAACGGTCCTCGCCCCGGGCGGTGAACTGCCGGGACAGTTCCTCCTGGTGCTCGGCGAGGACGTTGACGCAGAACCGGCCCGCCGCCCGGATCGAGGGCCAGGTACTGGAGGTGTGCGCCACGCAGAACAGGACGAGCGGCGGGGTCAGCGAGACCGAGCTGAAGGAGTTCGCTGTCAGTCCCACCGGACCGGCGGTCGGGTGTGCCGCGGTCACGATCGCGATGCCCGTCGCGAACGTTCCGAGCACGTTCCGGAACGAGGTCGTGTGGTCCTCACCGGCCATGGGTGCCTGGTGTCCGTTCATGCCTGCTCGCCCCCGCGCGGGGGGCAGGCAGCGCGGATGACTGGTTCCAGGCGGTCGGCCATCAGCGCGTGGCCTTCGTCCCCGGGATGGATGCCGTCGGCGAGGAGGTCGTCGTCGTGCAGTGTCTCGCCGTCGACGAGGACGAGCGCGGGGTCGCCGTCGTCGATGCGTACCTGGACCTGTGCGGCCATCGCGGCACGCAGGTCGGCGAGGGTGGCACCGAGACGGTTGGGGGTCATCTCCGCGTCCGGCCGTCGGATCGGGGTGGTGATCACGACGGGCGTGGCCGGGTTTCCCTGCCGTAGCAGGGTGAGGAAGGCGTCCAGCCCCGCGCGCAGCAGCGTGGCGGTGTGCGGGATCGTGGACCAGCAGTTGGTGCCGTAGCTGAGGCTGATCAGGTCCGCCGGCACGCTCGCCAGGTGCTCGGCCGAGGGGAGCTCGCCGCGCGCGCTGCCGGCGTAGCCGAGGTTGCAGACGTCGAGGCCGAGGCGGCGGCTCAGGCGGGCCGTCCAGCACGAGCCCGGGGAGCCTGCGACCCATCCCTCGACGATGGAGTCGCCGTAGGCCAGCCAGCGCGGGCGCCGGGTGCCGGGGACGAGTGAACCGCCCACCGGAGTGAGCGAGAGCAGGGTCGGGCGCATGCGTTCGGGCAGGTACACCGTCACGCCCTGGGCTCCGGCGGGCAGCGGGAGTTCGATGCGGCCCTCGCCCAGTGCGGCCGGTTCGACAACCAGCCGGGAGTCGCCCTCCCAGACCTCGAAGGCTCGGCCGGCGTCTGGCCCGTGCGCGCTCTTCCCGTCGCGCTCGGTGCGGTAGTGGACGACCACGGCGTCGGCGTCGCCGTGTAACTCGAGGCGTACGCCGATCGGGGTCGAGGCCGCCTGCCAGGTACCGGCTGGCAGGCGTGCGCTGTCCGTGGCGACCGCGCGGGGATAGGGGAGTTCCGCGGTGCCCGGGAAGGGGTTGCCGTGCAGGAAGGGGGCTGGATCGAGCGTCGGCATCACGACCTCGCATTCGCCGTTCTCGGCCTGGACGCTCGGCGCATCCAGACCGTGCATCTGTTCCATATATGAAACAGATGTCTTGTCTAGAAAACGTAACGAGGCGAGACCAAGAGTGTCAATGACCGAGTGCCAGGCGGCCGATCTCGGTCCGGTCCGTTGACATCGCCATCGGGATGTCTAATGTGGTCACTATAGCAACCGAGACGTTTGCAGTGGCGAACGATGGGATGTGTTGCATGAAGTTAGATCTTCTGTACGAGGTGGACGTCCCGAAGCCGTGGGGGAAGCCCCATCCCCACGGGCAGCGCGAGGCGGAGCAGGCCGCCTACCGGGAGGCGATCACCCAGATCCGGCTTGCCGACGAGATGGGCTTCCACACCTCCTGGCATGTGGAGCACCACTTCCGCGAAGGGCGATCGCACTGCCCGGCGCCCGAGGTCCTCATCGGGGCGCTCTCGCAGATCACCGAACGGATCCGGCTGGGGTTCGGCGTCACACTGCTCCCGCACGGCTTCACCTCGCCCATCCGCGTGGCCGAGAAGGTCGCCACGGCCGACGTGCTGAGCAACGGGCGGGTCGAGTGGGGGGTCGGCCGATCCACGCCCATGGAGCAGACCGCGTTCGGCGTCGACATCGCGGCGAGCAAGGATCAGGTACGCGAAGCGGTCGAGGCCATCGTGGCCGCCTGGGAGTCGGAGTACTTCTCCTTCGAGGGAAAGCACTGGAAGTTCCCGGCCGCGGGTGACGTCCCCGTTCGCATGATCACGCCGAAGCCGGTGCAGGACCCGCACCCACCCGCCTGGATGGCCGCGTCGAGCGACGGCAGTGCCGCGGCCGCCGGCGCCATGGGCCTGGGGCTGCTCTCCCTGTCGATCATGCGGCCGCTGGAGCAGGTGGCGCAGACCATCCAGCTCTACCGGACGGCCGCGGCCGCCGCGACACCGATCACCCGCGTCGCCAACAACCAGGTGGCCGCATACACCCTGGTCCACTGCGCGGACACGATGGCGCAGGCCGAGGCGAACGGGATCTGGGACGCGACCTGGTGGTGGTACCGCAGCCTGGCCGAGTTCATGCTGCAGTGGGAGTTCCCGCACGCGACCGAGGAGGAGCGGAAGAAGATCTTCCCCATCCTCGACGAGAGCAACGACGCTCCCCCGGACCCGCGGAACTTCAGCGAGGCCGACATGATCATCGTTGGTGATCCCGACGAGTGCCTGCGCAAGATGCTCCGCTACGCGGACCTCGGCGTCGACCGCCTGCTCTGCTACGTGCAGTTCGGGCACCTGCCGCACGAGTCGGTGATGCGCACCATCGAACTCCTCGGCACGCACGTGATACCCGAGCTCGAGCGCCGTGAGGTCCAGGTCTCGACCTCCGTCGCCGCGACCTGATCTCCGGACCTGATCTCCGAGTCCCGGCAGCACCGTGCCCGGCAGCACCGCGCCCGGTGCGACCTGACGCCGACCGATCATCTGATGCATGACGACGGAGGCAATGACCATGACGCGATTAGATGATTCGGCGATTCCCGACTACCCCGGGTTGCTGCGCCTCGACGGACGGGTGGCGCTGGTCGTGGGTGCCGGGCAGGGCAACGGCCGGCACACGGCCCACGCACTGGCCTCGGTGGGCGCGAAGGTGGCGTGCGTCGATCTGGATCCCGGCCTGGCCCGCGAGATCGCGGCCGAGGTCGGCGGCCTGGCCTGCGTCGCCGACGTCCGGGCGCGGGACGCCGTCGAGCGGATCGTCGCCGAGACCCTGGCGGCCTTCGGGCGGATCGACGTGGTCGTCGACATCGTCGGCATGGCGCTGTGGGGCAGCCTCCTCGACTCGACGGACGAGGACTGGGACACGACCTTCGGGCTGGTGCTGCGCCACGCCCAGCTCCTCACGCAGATCGTCGGCCGGCAGATGGTGGCCGACGGCGGCGGCGCGATGGTCTTCATCGCCTCGGTCAGCGGCCTGACCAGCGCCCCCAACCACGCCGCCTACGGCGCGGCCAAAGCGGGGCTGCTGTCCCTCGTGCGCACGGCCGCAGTCGAACTGGGCCCGTCGAACATCAGAGTCAACGCCATCGCCCCCGGTGCGATCCAGACACCGCGCATCCTGCGCGCCGTGCAGGAGCGAGGTGACGTACCCCTGCCACCTTCCATCGAGCCCCTGGGCCATCCGGGGCAGCCGCGCGACATCGCCTCCGCTGCTCTCTTCCTCTGCTCTGATCTCTCCCTGCACGTCACCGGGCACACCCTCGTCGTCGACGGGGGTGCCAGCGCCCGCTTCGTCTTCATGGGTGCGGGTCTGCCGACGAAGGAGGTCCCGGAGTCATGAGGACGGACGCGGAGCACGTCGGGACGGGCGCGCTCGGGCAGCCCGCCGCGGCGGGGCGGGTCTTCGACCTCTCCGGCCGGGTGGCGATCGTGACCGGTGCGGCGCACGGCATCGGGCTGGGCGTCGCCCAGGTGTTCGCGGCGGCGGGCGCCGCCGTGGTGTGCGCGGACATCGACGGCAACGCCGCCGCGGCGGCGAGCCGGATGATCGCCGCCGCGGGCGGATCGGCAACGCCGGCCACCGTGGACGTGTCGCGGCGCGACCAGGTCCACGGCCTCGTGCGGTCCGTGGTGGCGGAACACGGACGCCTCGACGTGATGTGCAACAACGCCGGGATCATCGTCGAGGCCCCCGTGCTCGAGCTCGCCGAGGAACAGTTCGACCGGGTGCTGGCCGTCAACCTCAAGGGCCTGCTGTTCGGGTGCCAGGAGGCCGGCGCGGTGATGCGCGACCAGCAGGGGGGCAGCATCATCAACATGGCGTCGGCCGCCGCCGACACAGCTCCCCCGGGCCTGGTGGCCTACTCCGTCTCGAAGGCGGGCGCGATCCAGATAACCCGCACCCTGGCCAGGGAACTCGGTCCCGAAGGCGTGCGGGTCAACGCCGTCGCCCCCGGGCTGGTCGAGACCACGATCACCCGCCGGCACTACACCAATCAGGACGGAACAATCAATGAGGACAACCGCGCCACGTTCCTGGCACGAGGCCGGGACGTGGCGCCCCTGCGACGCATCGGCACGCCGACGGACATCGGCTACGCGGCGCTCTATCTCGCCTCGGACGCGTCCCATTTCGTCACCGGCCAGGTCCTGCGGCCCAACGGGGGTACCTCCATGCCCTGACCAGCAGGCCCACCGGACGCGGAACTGATGGCCCGGCCCGCCCCGGGTGTCGAGCGGACGGTCGCGCTCATCACCTTCCTGAGCAGGCACCCGGGCCGGCCCTTCAGCCTCTCGGAGCTGGCTCGGCAGCTGGACCTGAACAAGGCGACCGCCCACGCCATGCTGGCCGCCCTGACCGACTCCGGCTGGCTGCTGCGGGACACCGCGCACAAGACCTACCGACTCGGTGCGGCCCTGGTGCCCATCGGGGGCGCGGCCGCCGGAGCCGATCGCCACGCCCTCGAACTCGCGCGCCCGCACATGCTCCGCCTCAGCGACGAGCTCGGCGTCCAGGTCGTGGCGAGCACGGTGCTGGGCGACGACATCGTCGTACTGGCCGTCGAGGGCCACGCGGCGGCACCGAACGACTTCGGGTCCAGGCCCGGCAGCCGGATCCCCCTGTCGCCCCCGCTCGGCACGGTCTTCGTCGCGTGGTCCGATGCCGGTGACGTCGAGCAGTGGCTCCGCCGGCTCAGCCCCCGCCTCGACGGCCATCGGCTCGGCGTCTACCGGAACGCCATCAGGGTGATCCGGCGCCGCGGGTACACGGTCGCACTCGACGACGACTGGCGCCACGACCTGAGCCGGGCTCTCGGTGTCTTCGCCGACAGTTACGGCGACACCGAGGTGCGTACCGCGGTCGAACGCGTCATCCAGGCCATGAGTGACGAGGATAAGTACCTCCTCGTCGATCTCGACGGCATCGAGGCACAGCAGTTCAGCCTCATCAGCGCGCCCGTCTTCGACACCACCGGCCGGGTGTGCCTCGCGATCAGCCTCACCGGCTTCGCCACTCGTCTGCACTCCCAGCAGATAGCCGCCTACGGACGGCGACTCGCCGGGGCCACGATGGCGATCACCCGTCACATCGGTGGTCACCCGCCCGACGAGACCCTGACCGCCTGACTGGTGCGAACATCGGCTCAGTCGGTGTCCGGCGACGCGTACTCCTCCCGCCAGGGGCCGGCCAGATGGCCACCGTCGACTGTGAAGGCCGCCCCGGTGCAGTACGAGCTGTCGTCGGAGGCCAGGAACGCCGCCAGCGCGGCGACCTCCTCCGGCCGGCCCATCCGCGGGATCGGCTGCCTTGCGACCAGCCGGTCGAGGGCCGCCCGCACCTCGGCGGCGGACTCCATCACCAGGGGTGTCGCGATCACGCCTGGATGAATCGAGTTCACCCGGATGCCAAGCGGCCCGAACTCGAGCGCCGCCGAGCGCGTCATTCCCGTCACCGCGTGTTTCGAGGCGACATAACTCGTCAGGTTCCGAACACCGACAAGTCCGTCGATGGAGGAGACGTTCACGATCGCACCACCCCCGGCCGACATCGCGTCCGCGACTGCACGCATACCCAGGAAGACTCCATGCAGGTTCACGTCGATCACCCGGTAATGCTGGTCCAGCGGCGCCTTGTGCAAAGGACCACCCGCCCCCACACCCGCGTTGTTGACCAGAATGTCCAGACGACCGTGGCGCCGAACCGCGACCGCGACCGCGGCGGCCCAGGACTCGGCGTCAGTCACGTCCAGGCGGACCGCGGCCGCGTCCCCGCCGAGTCGCTCCGCGAAGGCGGTCACACCATCCTCGGCGATGTCGGCTGCCACGACCAGTGCCCCCTCGTCCACGAGCCGGACCACCGTTGCCTGCCCAATACCCCGAGCCGCGCCGGTCACCAACGCCACCCTGCCGGCCAGTCGCCCCTCGTTGCTCATGTCAGCCCCTGTCCGCACTGGTCAACGACCTGCCCTACCAGCGCCACCCCATTGACCCACCGGCCCATACGCCTCACGACAATTCACCATACCAACCGACTCGTTTGCTATCGCGAACGAAAACCTCTGTGGTGGACCAACGGCCGCAGAGGCTCCGCCTTCCGCCCAGAGAAACAGGCAAAGAACGCGCCCGAGTGCGCGAACCCCGGACTGCCGCTGCGATCTCGACCGGCGCCGCCGGGTCATCGGGGGTGTTCGCCGGACTTACCTTCGTGGGCGCAGGGGATAGCTTGAGCCCCGCCCGCGCGCGGGTCAGGTTTCGGCGCTGTCGGACGAGGGGCACTGCCGGGTCGCCGGGTCGGCCTCAGGAAGGGTGACGTTCTTGGCCGTCGCGGTCAGGGAGAGCCCGGAGGCGTCCGTGGTGGCCTCGACGACGGTGAGGTCGAACGGCAGGTCGCCGACGGGGATGGGGATCGAGGGTAGCAACGCGCCCACGCCGCCGGGCACGGGGACGTCGAAGTCGAGCGCCCCGCGGAGCGAGACCTCGGAGGGGATCAGGGTGACCTCGTTGTCACGTATCTCGAAGGTGGTGACGCCACCGATCTCCTGTGCGCCGAGCAGTGGTATGTCGGCCCTTCCGGAGACCTCGACCTCCTTCCCACCGTCCACCGGGTTGATCTGGATCCTGCCGGGCTGGTCGGCCAGGAACGTGTTCACGTCGTCGTAGTCGAGACGAACCGTCGCCTCGACGTCATCGACCGTTATCTCACCAACACCGCCGGTAACAATCTTCCAGATGGGAAGATGTAGCCCTTTGAGGTGCGCCTCGACCGAGGAGACCCGGGGCCCCGGTGTCGAAATTCCCTGAACGGTGAGACCAATGTGCTTGAAGGTGCCGAACGCGATCTGAGTGAGGAACGGAAATCCACCGATACTGACATCGCTCACGGTCGGCGGAACGGCGTCGCAGGCGAGGCTCTCGGTCAGGCTTGCTTCGATCTGCGGGGCCATCTGGCTCTCGGCGGCCAGGACCGCGAAGCGGTCACCCGCCATGCTCACCATGAGCAGAACGACCGCGCCGATCACGAGGGTCCGCCGGCGGCGCCACCACCGGCGGCGTTTCGGAGGGACCGGTCCGTCGCCGGGAGTGCCGGGAGTGCCGGGCGGGCGGTGACCGTCCGGACCCGCAACAGCGGGATCATCCGCGGCGGCGGCCGCCGCAGCGGCGGGACTGGCCTGGCGGAACGCCGAAGGGGCGAGCGGCGTGATCGGCATGGTCTCCGGCACGCGCTTCCGTGGGGAGCGGACCGGATGTCCTGGGCGGAAGGCGTCGGCGGGTGGTGGCGGACCGGTGGGGCCCTGCGAGGCCTGGGCAGGCGAGGGTCGCCGCCCGGACAGGCCCCGCAGGTCGTCGTCGGTCGGCTGGTCGACGGCCGCGCCGGCTCCTGTCTCCGCGACGCTGCCGAGTGCGGCGTCCGCGGTCTCGTGCCCGTCACCCTCGGGTCTGGGGCTCACCGAACTTCCCTTCGTCTCGAGCCTCGCTGGGCTCTCCCACGGCCTTCGTCGGCGCGCGGGGTGGGCGGGCACGGGTCGACCTCGCCAGGCGGCGCCCGGCGAGGCACCGGCTCGGCACCTGGCCGCCGACCGGCCCTGAGCCACTGTGCGCGGGAACGGCCCGCTTCCGCGTCGGCCGGAGGCAGTCACTTCCGACTACTGCGAGCTCAGTACACCCATCGCCGCCTACTGCCTCGAGCGCGGCTCCACGGGCCGGCTGCTTCTCGTGTACTGCGTTTTTCGTAGCCAGAAGGTCCCACCGGGAGACGACGACGAGACGCCTCGGATCCGCCATTCTTCTCGGGTACCCGAAAAGATGTGGAGACCCACCACCGTGGCGAATTTTCTTTATCGTCTGGGCCGCTTTTCCTTCCAGCGGCGCCGCTATGTTCTCCTGCTCTGGGTGGGGGTGCTGGCCGCTGTCGGTTTCGGCGCGTCCAGGGCTCCCGCCGCTCCGGACGACGCGTTCTCTATACCGGGTACCGAATCCCAACGTGCGTTCGACCTGCTGGATCAACGCTTTCCGGGCACCGGGGCGGAGGGGGCGGTCGCCCGTATCGTCCTGGTCGCCCCACCGGGGCAGACCCTGACCACGCCCGAGAACCGCGCAGCGGTCGAGAAGGTCGTCACCGAGGCAACCGCCAGCCCGCAGGTCGCCAGCGTCGCCAGCCCCTTCCAGGACGGGGCGGTCAGCGAGGACGCGGCGACTGCGTACGCAATGGTGTCCTATACGGCGGCCAGTGACGATCTCACCGACGCCACCAAGGCCAGCCTGCAAGACGCGGTTGCGGAGGGGCAAGCCGCGGGCCTGACGGTCGAGCTCGGCGGAGACGCGTTGACGACCCGACCCGGGGCAGGGGGAGCGACCGAGATTGTCGGGATCGCGGTCGCCGCGCTCGTGCTGCTGGTGACCTTCGGTTCCTTGGCCGCGGCCGGCCTGCCTTTGCTGACGGCCATCGTCAGTGTCAGTGTCGGCATCGTCTCGATCATGGCTCTGGCCAGCACCCTCGGTCTGTCCTCGACCACCAGCACGCTCGCGATGATGCTCGGCCTCGCCGTCGGTATCGACTACGCCGTGTTCATCGTCTCCCGCTACCGCGAGGAACGCGCCCGAGGAAGGGCGCCCGACGAGGCCGCGGCGATCGCGACCGGCACCGCCGGGTCATCGGTGGTGTTCGCCGGGCTCACCGTCGTGATCGCCCTGGCCGGGCTGTTCATCGTCGGAGTTCCGACGCTGACCAAGATGGGCCTGGCCGCCGCCGGCACGGTGAGCATCGCCGTCCTGGTCGCGTTGACCCTGGTCCCGGCGCTGCTCGGCTTCTTCCAGCGCGCCGTCCTGCCGCGTTCCACCCGCACGGGGCGCGCGCAGCTCTCGCGCCGCGGGCCGAACCTGGGCACCCGCTGGGCACGGCTCGTCCTACGCCGCCCCGTGCCCGTCCTTGTCCTGTCCACACTCGCCCTGGGCGCGATCGCACTGCCGGTCCTGGACCTACGTCTGGGCACCGCCGGTGACGAGGCGAAACCCACCTCCACCACTGAACGCCGCGCCTACGACGACCTCGCCCACGGCTTCGGGCCGGGTTTCAACGGCCCGCTGACCATCGTGGTCGACGCGGCAAACTCCACCGACCCGCAGGCGGCGGTCACGCGGACCGTCCAGAAGATCGGCGCCACCCCGGGGATCGTCTCCGTCTCGGCCGCCCGGTTCAACGGAGCGGCTGACACCGCGGTGTTCACCGCTGTGCCGGCCACCGGCCCGAGCGAGGCCGCGACCAAGGACCTCGTCCACACGATCCGCGCCGAACGCGCCGCCATCACCTCTGCCACCGGCGCGTCCTTCCAGGTCACCGGCTCCACCGCGGTCAACATCGACATGGCCCAGAAGGTGCAGGACGCGCTCGTCCCCTACCTCGCGATCGTGGTGGGCCTGGCGTTCCTGCTCCTGCTCGTGTTGTTCCGCTCAGTCCTCGTCCCCCTCAAGGCCGCCTTCGGCTTCCTGCTCTCGGTTCTCGCCGCCCTCGGAGCGGTGGTCGCGGTCTTCCAGTGGGGATGGTTGGCGGGCCTCATCGGCCTGGAACAGACCGGGCCGATCATGAGCATGATGCCGATCTTCATGGTGGGCATCGTCTTCGGTCTCGCCATGGACTACGAGGTCTTCCTCGTCGCCCGCATGCGGGAGGCGCACGTCCACGGCGAGAGCGCCAGAGACGCGATCGTCTCCGGCTTCGGGCACAGCGCCCGTGTCGTGGCCGCCGCCGCACTGATCATGATAGCGGTCTTCTCCGGCTTCATCGGCGCCAGCGAACCCATGATCAAAATGATCGGGTTCGGCCTGGCCACCGCGGTCCTCCTCGACGCGTTCGTCGTCCGCATGGCCCTCGTCCCCGCCGTCCTCGCCCTGCTCGGCGACCGGGCCTGGTGGATCCCCCGTTCCCTCGACAGGGTGCTGCCCACCATCGACGTCGAAGGCGAGGCGCTGGGCCGGCCGCGCTCGCCGGAGCCTGTCGCGAAGGTCAGGGGCCCCGCCGGTGAGGGCACCACCTCGACGCAGGCCACAGCCGCCTCCCTGGAGCCGACATCCACTCGATGAACACAGCCCATCTCAGGGACGCGCGACGGCATGTCTCTCGGCTGGCTGTGACCCCGTACGGTGAGCGGCACGGTCATGGCACCCGACAGGAACCCGCGATGACGATGTCCAGCTGGTGGCAACAGATCCAGAATCACCCGCGGCTACGCACCGTGGTGATCGCAGGTGCGGCGTTCGTGGCCTCCGGCCCCGCCAGCAGACTGACCCCACCTGTCAGCGTCCGCGCCGAGGAGTGGTGGCCCGCGGTCCTTCTCGCGGCCGTCGCCTGCACCGCCCTGCTCTGGCATGAACGCCGTCCCCGGACCACAGCCGCGGTGGCCGTGGTCTGCACCGTGGCGCTGACGGCGCTGGGCTATCTGCTCACGGCTCTGTTGCTGGCTCCCCTGATGGCCGCGCTCTACTGGCTCGCCGCGCACACCGATCGCAAAACCACCCTGCCCTTCGTCCTGTCCGCCTGTGCCCTGGTGGTGGGCACGGCGCTGATCGTGGACCCGCCCAGCTATCCCTGGCCGCTCAAGACCGTCGGCCCGGTCGCCTGGATACTGATGCCCGCCTCGCTCGGCGGCGCACGCCGGATCAAACAGGACTACCTCGACGCCGTCAGATCCCGCGCGGAGTACGCCGAGCGCACCCGCGAGGCCGAGGCCCGCCGCCAAGTGGCGGACGAACGCACGCGGATCGCCCGTGAACTGCACGACGTCGTCGCCCATCACCTCACCCTGGCCCACGCTCAGGCGGGCACCGCGGCGCACCTCGTCCAGACCCGACCTGATCAGGCGCAGCAGATCCTCACCAGTCTCACCGCCACCACGTCCTCCGCCCTGCGCGACCTCAAGGCCACCGTCGGCCTCCTCCGAGGAGGCGACGACCCGGCCGCGCCGCTGGAACCCACCCCGTCGCTCACCCGGCTCCCCGAGCTCGCCCGCACCTTCGCCTCCGCCGGGCTCACCGTCACCATCAACACTCGGGGCGAACGACCCCCGCTCTCCCCCAGCGTGGATCTCACGGCCTACCGGATCGCGCAGGAGGCGCTCACCAACGTCGCGAAGCACACCACCACCACCAGCGCACAGGTCGACATCACCTATTCGCCCAGCAGTCTGACCATGATGATCATCAATGGTGACGACGGCGCTGATCGTGGCCGCCGCTCCGGCGTCGCCGATGAGCCCACTGCCGGAGGTGGCACTGCCGACGGGGGCGACCAGCCCGCCGCGGCGACATCCACCTCGCCCGCGAACAGCGGGTTCGGTCTGATCAGCATGCGCGAACGGGCGCTCTCCGTCGGCGGGCACCTCGAGGCCGGCAGCCACCCCGAAGTCGGCTTCCATGTCACCGCGGTACTGCCCCTGCATCCGGGAAACCCCAAGACAGATCGGACACGATGACCATCCGTGTGCTGCTCGCCGACGACCAGACCCTCCTGCGAGCGACCTTCCGGATCCTGATCGACTCGTGCGACGACATGACAGTGGTCGCCGAGGCCGCCGACGGACACGAAGCCGTCGCCGCGACCCGCGAACACCGACCGGACGTCGTGGTCATGGACATCCGCATGCCCGGCACGGACGGCCTCGCGGCCACCGCGGCCATCTGCGGTGACAGGGAACTCGCCACGACCCGTGTCCTCATCCTCACCACCTTCGAGATCGACGAGTACGTCGCCCAGGCACTCCGCGTCGGAGCGAGTGGCTTCCTCGGCAAGGACGTCGAAGCCGACGGGCTCCTCACCGCGATCCGCACCGTCGCGAGCGGCGAGGCGCTTCTCTCGCCGACAGCCACCCGCGCACTCATCACCCGGTTCCTCGCCACCCCCGAACCCACGGCCGCCCCGACGACGACCCCCGCGGCCCTCGACACCCTCACCATCCGTGAACGCGAGGTCATGACGCTGGTCGCCGAAGGATTCTCGAACCAGGACATCGCGAGCAAGCTCGTGATCAGCCCACTGACCGCCCGCACCCACGTCCACCGCGCCATGAACAAGCTCGATGCCCGCGACCGGGCACAGCTCGTCGTCATCGCCTACCAGTCCGGCCTGCTACCTGCCCGCCCACCAGCCTGACCATCGCCGCGACGCAACCTCACCGAGGTGAGCACGAGGGCGGCGGCGGCGAGGGCCAGACCGGTGGTCACGTCAAGGAGCCAGATTCCGGCGCTGTGCTCCCAGAGACCGTCCACCGGATCGGTACGCAACGCCTCGTCACCCAGTTTGGAGACCTCGTTCAGGTCGCCGGTGGACGCCAGCGCCGCGAAGCCCCACCGGGCCGGCACGAACCAGGAAACCTGTTCCATCCCCCAGCGGCCGGCGACCGACACGAGGCCACCGGAGAGCACGAGCTGGGCCATCGTCACAAGAACCAGCACGGGCATCGCCTTGTCGGCGTTGTCGACGAGCGTCGAGACAAGCAGACCGATCATCATCGACGCGAATGCGGCGACAATCACCGCGACCAGGCATTCCGCCAGCGGAGAGCCCACCAGGGAGCCACTCTCCGGAGCTCGTCCGACCAGACCGATCAGCGTGAAGACAGCACCCTGCAGGGCGGTGACACCGGCCAGAACTATGATCTTGGAACCGAGGTAGGCCGCCCGGGACAGGCCGATCGTCCGTTCCCGGTGGTAGATGTCCCGCTCCTTGACGATCTCGCGGACCGAGTTCGCCATGCCCATGAAACAGGCACACAGCATCAGGACGACGAGCACCTTCATCGCGTCCGGATTGGGCCGGTCCGACAGGGAGCCCAGCCCGTCCGGCGCCGGGATCACCCGCGGGATGATCCCGAGCAGGAACGGGAAGGCCAGGATGAGGCGAAGGTAGGAGCGGTCCGCCAGCACCACCTTCAGGTACCTGCGGGTAAGCGTCGCGAGCTGGGCGGCCACCGGCTGCTGACGCACGCGCGGCAGCCCCGCGGGTGCGGTCGTCCGCACGACCGGGGCGACGACGGCCGAGGGCACGAAGTACTCCGAAGCCCGGAACCGCGCCGCCAGTTCGGCGCCGGGTGTGTTTTCCAGCTTCCGGAACACCGCGGCGAAGTCGCGGAAGTCGTCTTTGCCGAAGAAGCGCAGTGCCCCGTCCGCCGGGCCGAAGTAGGCCACATGCCCGCCTGGGGCGAGCACCAGGATGTAGTCGCACAGATCCAGGAACAGCACACTGTGCGTCACCACGATGACCGTCCGGCCTCCCTCGTCCGCCGAGCCGGCGCCGCCGCCCTCCGCCAGGTTCCTCAGCGTCTCCATCACCGACTGGTCGTTCGCCGGATCGAGACCCGACGTGGGCTCGTCCAGGAAGAGCAACGACGGCCGGGTGAGCAGCTCCAACGCGACCGACGTCCGTTTTCGCTGCCCACCGGACAGCCTGCCGACCGGGGTGTTCGCATGCGCGGTCAGGCCGAGCTCGCCGATGACCTCCTCGACCCGCGACCTCCGCTCCTGGGCGGTGGTGTCCGCCGGGAACCGCAGCTCCGCCCCGTACCGGAGTGCTTCGCGCACGGTGAGCTGGGCGTGCAGCGGGTCGGCCTGCGGGACGTACCCGATACGCCGCCGCAGGTCGTCGTACTCGGCGTACAGATCCTGTCCCGCGTACTTCACGGTGCCGACGTCCGCCCGGCGGAAGCCCGTGAGAGCCTGGAGGAGCGTCGACTTCCCCGCTCCGCTGGGACCGACCACCCCGAGCACCGAGCGGCCCGGCAACCGGAAGGTCACGTCGTGCAGGAGCTGCTTCGCCCCGGCGAACACCGAGACACCCTGCGCCTCGAACGCCACGTCGCCGGAATCGACGTACTCGACCAGCGAGTCACCCTCGAGCTGGTACAGATGGTGACCGATAGCGATCACGTCACGCTGAGCAACCCACACCCTCTTCACACGCTTTCCATTGACGAAGGTCCCGTTCGCCGAGTCGAGATCGACGATCTCGATGCCGGCCGGGCCGACCGACAGTTCGGCGTGGTAACGCGACGCAAGCAGGTCCGACACCCAGATGTCGTTGCCGCGCGCACGGCCCAGGCGCGTCGTCCCGGTCCGTACCGGGTGCAGCCGCTGACAGGCATGCGCGGCGGCGGTGCCAGGCGCCGTTTCGACATCCATCTCGACCGGGCTGGGGGCGAGGACCAGCTCCGGGCCGTCTGCGGCACCGAGCCGGAAGCGAACCTCGGCACGGCGCACGGTGGTGGTGTCCCCCATCCGGTACCCGGCCTGCCACAGCCCGTTCGTACTGACATCTCGGACATGCCAGCCGTCCGCCACCGGTTCGAGCACGAGATGACGCCGGGAGACCCGGACGTCCCTGATGACGATGTCCGTGTCGTACGCACGGCCGACCACGCACCTCGCGTCCCCCAGCAGCGTCGCATGGCCCGCCGGGCTGGTCACGGTCAGCGTGGTCCGAACCATGGGTGTCCCCTCTGTGCTGTGCCGACGCACGCGCCGGGAGCCGGCTGACCGCGGCGGACGGTGATCGCCATCCCGACCCCTCCGGGCTGCCTTTCCTGCCCGCCGATCTCTCGGATTCGGGCAGGCCACGGCGACCGCACGAGAAGGGAGGACATCAGAAATGATCCTTTTCAAGAATTTCGATCCGGCCGCACCAGTTCACATTTTCTCATTTACGCTGGCACCTGTGGGGACCACCGCGCACCTGCCACGGCCAGCCCGGCGCGATGTTTCCGCCGACCGCCAGGGAACCTCTCCGGCCGTGTCCGCCAGGATATCTTTTCGATGACCGGACGCTCACATCAGTACGCGGAACCGGCGATGATCCCGAGAATCCGTCGTAACAGGGTCGGCGGCCCACCCGGCTGTCCACACGGGGTGCCCGCCCAGGCCAGCAGCGCGGCCGGTCCACACGAGAGAAGAATGTCGCATCTCGCGAAGGCAGCGGCACTTCCTGTCGCGGGCACAGGGAGGGCCTCCTGATCTTCTCGGGTATGCAACAAAGATTGTTGCAGGACCAGGCGGATGCTGTCGTCGTCCAGACGCAGCAACCTCGGCTACTACACATGCAGTACGCACCGCCCGGCCCTTCGCCTCGGACACCACGGCCCTGCCCAGGCGAGAGACTGACGCCTCCCTCGGCCATCCCGGTCGGCCTGGTACTGCGTTCTCAGTAGTCGGATGCCTGCCGACGGACGACGACGGGCGGGCCGCGCTCGGTCATGCTTGGCGGTACCGCGATCATGCGTGCCTCAGTTCACGCTGACGAAGGGACGAACTGTGACCGACTTCGAGGCGATGGACTTCTTCCGGGACGAGGCGCTCGTCGCGGACCCGTATCCCTATCTCGACGCGCTGCGGGGGCAGTGCCCGGTGCGGCGGGAGCATCACCACGACGTGGTGATGGTGACCGGTTACGAGGAGGCGGTGGAGATCTTCCATGACAACCGGACCTTCTCGTCCTGCATCTCGGTGACGGGCCCGTTCCCCGGGTTCCCGGTCCCCCTCGAGGGCTACGACATCTCGGGGCTGATCGAGCAGTACCGCGACCAGCTCCCGATGAACGACCAGCTCCCCACGATGGACCCGCCGACCCACACGGATCATCGCGCTCTGCTGATGAAACTCATCACCCCGAAGCGCCTCAAGGAGAACGAGGCCCTCATGTGGGAACTGGCCGACCGCATGCTCGACCCGTTCCTGGCCGCCGGGGAGGGCGATGTCATCAGCGGCTTCGCCGGGCCGTTCACGCTCCTGGTCATCGCAGACCTCCTCGGCGTGCCCGAGGAGGACCAAGAGGAGTTCCTCGACCGGTTGCAGCGCCAGCCGCAGGCCGAGAGCGGCGTCGGGGGCACCGGCGAGGAGACCCTGCACCACAGCCCGCTGGAGTTCCTCTACGGCAGGTTCACCACCTACATCGAGGATCGTCGGCACAGCCCCCGCGCCGACGTGCTGACCCAGCTGGCAGCCGCGACGTTCCCGGACGGATCGACCCCCGCGGTCATCGACGTGGTCAGGGTCGCGGCGAACCTCTTCGCCGCAGGCCAGGAGACCACCGTCCGCCTCCTCAGCTCCGCGCTGAAGATCCTGGCCGAGAAGCCCGACCTGCAGCGCCAGCTGCGCGCGGAACGCCACCGCATCCCGAACTTCGTCGAGGAGACCCTGCGGCTGGAGAGCCCGGTCAAGGGCGACTTCCGGCTCGCCCGCGTCCCGGCCACCGTCGGCGGGGTCGACCTCCCCGCCGGCACCACGGTGATGGTGGTCAACGGCGCCGCGAACCGCGACCCGCGCCGGTTCGAGGACCCGGGCACCTTCGACGTCGCCCGCACCAACGCCCGCCAGCATCTGGCCTTCGGACGCGGCATCCACAGCTGCCCGGGCGCGCCGCTGGCCCGCGCCGAGGCCCGCGCCGGCATCGAACGGCTCCTCGAACGCACCACCGACATCCGGATCAGTGAGCGGGTACACGGGCCGGCGGACAACCGCCGTTACGACTACATGCCCACCTTCATCCTGCGCGGGCTGACCAGTCTTCACCTGGAGTTCGACCTCGTGGCGGACAGCGCCCGATGAAGGCCTCTATGTAATCACCGAAAAGTAATGAACCTGCTCGTCGAGCGATGCATCCGAGTGGGCCGCAGCGGAAAACATCCACCCGCCACCGCGTCTCCCCGCACATTCCGCTGGCCACTGTCGTGATCAATACCGGCGTCCGCCGGACCCGTCGATCCCCTCGCCGCCGGTGCCGACAGGGACGAGGCGATGACAACGATCATGTGCGCGTCGGCGAGGCAGTGATCAAAGGGTCGGTTTCGGCCTGGTGACGGCCGTACTGCCCGAGGCCTTCGTTGTCCGAACGGTGCGGGTTCAGGCCGGTCGGATCGCACCGATCCTCGCCAGGAGGCTTTCGGATTCGGTCCAGAGGCGAGCGGCGGCGGCGTCGTCCTGCGCGGCTTCGGAGGGTGTTTCCTCTGCCTTGTCGTGAAAGTAGCGTCCGGCCGGGCGGCCGCCTTCGGGTGAGGTGGCGAGCCAGAGCAGTGTTTCGGCGGCTTCGTCGGGTGGTGCCGTGTCTGCCGCGGCCATGTGGGCCCGCATCGCCGCGTCCCCGTGTGCGGCGAAGTTGCTGGCGACCACACCGGGATGCATGGCCTGGGCGACGATCCCGTCCGGCCCGAACCGCCGTGCCAGCTCGCGGGTGAAGAGGATGTTCGCGAGCTTGGCCCGGCAGTACGCGACAGCCGGATGGAAGTCGCCGAGGCTCTGCAGGTCGTCCCAGTCGAGCCCCGCGATCGTGCGGTGGCCGCTTGACGACACGGCGATCACCCGCGTGGAGCCGGGCGGCTGGCTGGCTGCGCTCCCCTTGAGCAGGGGCGTCAGCTCCCGGGTGAGCAGGAAGGGGGCGAGATGGTTGGCCGCGAAGGTCGCCTCGGTACCCTCAGCGGTGATGATCTTCCTGTCTCGCGCGCCGCCGGCGTTGTTGATGAGGACGTCGAGACGACCGGTGAGGTTCCGGAGCTCGCCGGCGACCCGCGTGACCTCCGCCATCAGAGCGAGGTCGCCGCGGATCATGGTGAAGGAGCCGTTCCCGCGCGCCGCTGCGGCGATCTCCGCTTCGGCTGCGGCGCTGCGTCGCGGATCGCGGCCGACGCCGATCACCTGCCAGCCGCGTTCCGCGAGCTTGCGGGCGGTCGCCCGCCCGATTCCCGAGCTGGCGCCCGTGACGGCCGCGACGGGGCGGTGTGCGTCGAGTTTCAGGGGGGTCCCTCCATGGTCTCTGGCGTGACCGGCGGCCGCGAGACGTCCTGGCGTGGCAGGAGGCCATCGAGCAGCAGGCGAACGGAGAACCGGATCCTCTCGTCCAGCTCGTAGTCCGTCGGCGTGTGACCGCTGACGATCGTTCTCACCGGGCCACTGACCAGCATGCTCATGAAGACGGATGCGGCGAGTGCGGGGTTGGTGGGGGCGATCCTGCCGTCGGCGACCGCGCGCTCGAGCACGCCGGCGACGAACTCGATCACCGGCCGGCCGCTCTGCTCGAAGCTGGCGGTGAAGATCTCGGGGAAACGGTAGCTCTCGGTGTTGATGATCCGCTGCAGGCGCAGGCCGTTGGGTGTCG
>NZ_JBFLUG010000170.1:0-13278 GCF_041008525.1 Parafrankia sp. FMc2
TCCCCCGCCCACCACACCTTCACCAACACCTCCTCGACATCCTCGGCGTCGACCCGACCCGACCACCTTGATCACCAGTCAGGCAGGTCGAAGCATCGAATCCCCATGTGCGGAAGACCCGGCTAGCGTCGCCCCGGCGCCGCTGTCGTACACCCCGGCCGCCCGCAGCCGCCCGGGGATCGGGGAGTGCGCGTCGTTGAACGCGATCCGCCGCCAGACCCGGGCCGGCGCGCGGTTGAACGCGCCCCGCCTCGGATCTTGGTGATTCACCGCGCGCGGCTCTCGGTCTCGGAGAGGGGATGTATCAATTCCAGGGGCCGGGGCTCGGCGCACCCCCGGGAATCGGACATTCCCGCCGGGTCCGGGGCTGCTATTCGCTGCGGCGATATTTACCTGGCGCAGTGCCGTGGTGGCGTTTGAACGCGCGGGCAAAGGCGAACTCCGACGTGTAGCCGGCCCTGGCTGCGATGGCGTGCAGTGGTGCGTCGGATTCCCGCAGGAGGTGGGCGGCGGTGGTCATCCGCCACCAGGTCAGGTAGGTGAGTGGCGGCTGCCCGACGAGGGCGGTGAAGCGGCGGGAGAAGGACGCCCTGGACAGTCCCGCTTCGGCGGCCAGCGTCGCGACCGTCCAGGGACGTGCGGGGTCGCGGTGCATGGCCTGTAGTGCGGTGTGGGTCGCCGGGTCGTGGAGTGCGGCCGCCCAGCCGGTGGTGGCCCCGCGTGCGGGCTGTTCGTCGAGCCAGGTCCGCAGGATGTGGACGAGCAGCGTGTCGAGCAGGGCGGGAACGATGGCGTCCCTCCCGAGACGGGGTGCTTCCAGTTCGGTGGCGAGCAGGTCGACGGTGGCGCGTAGTTCGGGGTGCCGCCCGAGGTGGGCGGGGAGGTGGACGAGTTCGGGGAGATCGTGGAGCAGCGGATGGGGGCGGGCTGGACCGAGCTGGTAGGCGCCGCAGAGCGTCACGGTGGTGGGGACGTCGGCGCTGGCGGGGGTGCTGACGGTGTCGGTGGTGTGGCGGGCGAGGGACCGTGGGTCGTCCGGGTCGCAGGGGGCGGTCGGTGGGGTAGCCGGGTTGTCAGCCAGGGTGTGTCCGCGCCCATGGGGCCGGAACACCACGTCGCCGACTGCCAGCGGCACGGGGCCGGTGTCCGGCCGGACGAGCCAGCATGGTCCCTGCAGGATCACCTGGAAGCCGGCGGATCCGGGCACGGGCGCGAACCGTTGCGCCCAGGGGGCATGCCACGCCACCCGTGCCGAGCGCGGTCGGCCGGTACGCATGACCGCGATCACGTCGCTGAGCACGTCCATCCGGTCACCGTATTGCGGTGGAGACGATCAGGTATGAATCAAGCACTCCTACACATGGGTCGTCTTACGCCTTCGTTCTAGGTTCGGCATGTGAGAGCCACCCGCATGCACGAGTACGGCGATGCGTCCGTCCTTCGCCACGAGGACGTCCCTCGCCCCGTCCCCGGACCGGGCGAGGTGCTGATCCACGTCGCCGCGACCTCGTTCAACCCCTCCGAGATCGGCTTGCGAGCCGGGTTGCTGCGCTCCGCCTTCCCGCTGAACCTGCCGCACACGCTGGGCTGGGACGTCGCCGGCACGGTCGTCCAGGTCGGCGGCCGTGTCCGCACACTCGCCGTCGGCGAGCAGGTCATCGGCCTCCTCGACAGCGGTGCCGCGGCCGAGTACGCCGCAGCCGCGGCCGACACCCTGGTAGCGGCACCGATCTCCATCCCGCTCGCCCACGCCGCCGCCATCCCCGTCGCCGGTCTCACCGCCTGGCAGGCGGTGTTCGAACACGCCCGCGTCGCACCCGGACAGCGGGTGCTCATCAACGGCGCCGGCGGCGGCGTCGGCGGATTCGCCGTCCAGTTCGCCAAGCATGCCGGAGCACACGTCATCGCCACAGCCAGCCCCCGCAGCATCGCGGCGGTCCGCCACCTCGGCGCCGACCAGATCATCGACTACACCGCCTCGCCCATCGGCGATGGTCTGGACGGGCCGGTCGACACCGTCCTCAACCTCGCCGCGATCAGCCCACAGCACGCCGCGACCCTGGTCGGGCTGGTTCGCCCCGGCGGCGTTCTCGTCTCCATCACCCTCCCGGTCTCCCCGCCCGCCGGTGTCCCCGTGAGGGCCATGCACTTCGTGGCGCGCAACGACACCAGCCAGCTCGCCGCCCTCGTCAAACTCGTCGACGCCGGCACGGTCCGCATCGACGTCGCCGCCACCCGCCCCCTCGCCGACCTCGCTGCGGTGCACCGCGACGCCGAGTCGAACCACACCCGCGGAAAGATCATCATCGTTCCGTGAACGGAGCCCTCGATGGCCCCCTCTGCCTCTCCGAGGGGGATGTATCAATTCCAGGGGCGCCCCCCGTCTCCGACAACGGACGTTGCCGGAGACGGGGCAATGGCTGTTGTCGGAGGGCTACTGTGGTTCGGGTGGGATCTTCCGACCCGAGCTGGCCGCCGGGGGAGTGCTCCAGTCCTCGCGCCGTCGCGGTGGCCTACCTGGCCGACCTGACCCGCCGTGAGCAGCGCTTGGCCGCTGAACGCGACCAGGCCGTCGCCGACGCCGTCGCGGCTGGTGCGGACTGGGGCCAGATCGGCCAGGCGACCGGCCGTACCCGGCAAGGCGCCCGGCAACGGTGGAACCGCCGGCTACCCCCGCCCCGCCTGGTCGCCCATGACCGATTCCTTCCCGATGACCCCGTCCACGCTCCCGCCGACCGCATCCCGGCCGGCCCTCACCTGATGCCGGAAGTCCCCGATCCCGCCCTGGCCGCCTGGATTTTCACGTGGCAGGTCTGGCATGACGAGCCACCCGAGGACCCCTGGGCCTCTCTCCGGCCGTAGCCGTGATGACCTCGATGCCAGCAGGCCGGGACACCTCTCACCTGTCGAGCTTGTCGGGAATGGATCCCTTCCCGGGCAAGATCAAAATGCACCGCCTCCACCTGATCAGGCTCGGCCCGGGCGTGGTGGCGCCCGGATCGAGCGCTGCGTGTATTTCGTGCCAATTCCACCCGAAAGCGGCGCGAAATAACGGGGCCGATACATTCCGGTGTTTTCCGCACGCCACTGTCGCCGATGTGTGACGCTACGCATGCGACGGTGCGATTCCGTCACTACCTCCGGGGGGAGAGGTGCTGTGGCGCTCATGTCTGTGGCTCGGATGGCTGGCTGCTGGCCCTACCCTGGGCAGGAAAAGCGGAGACCAGGGAAGAGATTGTTCCCGTCCGCCTCGGCGTCTACGCACCCGTTCACTGGTCCGGTCATTTAGGAAAATCGGCTAGCAGAGGGTCGGCGGTCGAGTAAATTTTCGCCGGAGCGGGCGTGGGTTCTTCCATACCGGCCTCTGCGGACGTCTCTCCTGCCCGGCCCGGTGGCCAGGTCGTTCCTGGCGAAAGATACGACCTACTCCAGCCAGGAGAGGTTTCCCGCACGAATATGAATGGAGCATCGCCATGCCGGATATTGACCTCGGATTGGCCTCGGACTGGGATGAGGGCGACACCCACGGCCGCGTCAAGCTGCGGCAGAACCAGCAGTACCCGACCTCGCCCAAGAAGGACGTGCTCATCAGCTCGCCGGTGAGTATCGAGCTCTCGGTCAACACCAACTACTCCACCTCCCAGGAAGCCGACAAGATCTTCTTCACGACCCACCACGGTACCCAGAAGAAAATCATCGCGATCCTGGACTCCAACGGAGACCTCTACATCGCAGGCCGCGTGATCCCAGAGCAGTCGAATCTGTCCTACCAGTAGTAGCCCGGCAGAAGGGGGTGGGCGCGGCCGCCGCCGCGCCCACCCTGCGTAATGGGAATCTCGCGGTCTGCATCGTGACTATGCGCGGCCATGGCCTGGCTGTAGGCGAGCTGACCGATCGGCGTCAGGCAGGTTCTGCAGTGTGGCTGAGGAAGCCCGGTATGGGCCGGGCGCCAGGTCAGCCCAGTTGTTGGGCGTTCAGGCCGATGAGACGTTCATGGGTGGGGTTTTCGTCGGGGTAGATGACTTGAATGTCGATGAGGAGGGCGGTCCCGGGGTCGACGCTGTGTCCACCCCCTTCGGGGGAACCGAGCAAGACAGCGCCGTCGGTGCCGTTACGGAGAATCTCGCCCCAGAACGCGTCGGTAAAGCTTTTAGACAGTGAGGTTCCCTCTGGAAGGTCACCGAAGCCCACGGCCCACTTCATGACGCGGGTGTCCTCGGCGTGCATCGTGAGCCGGTAGGAATAAGAGTGCCCCGGGCCTTCCGCCCAGTGACCGCGCAGTTCCTGGTCGACGCGCAGGTTTCCCACGAAGCGGGCCGCCAGCGCGGACTGGGCCTGGTCGTTCCAGGAGCCGTTTGGACTCCCGGCCATGGGAATGTGCCGCAGGTCCGCGATGGACGCTGCCCGGTCCACCGGCAGTGAGTGCCCCTGCTGGTTGGCGGCCGAGAAGAGCGCGTTGTCCTCGGCCGTGTTGTTGACGACGGCGCTTACCCCGTCACCGCTGTGGTCGAATCCGTATTCGGAGAAGTCGTTGACGTACACGCCGCTCGGAATGGCGAGGATCTTGTCGCCGCGGCCCGGGGTCTGGCCCGCGTTGAAGTTACTGGCCCGGTAGAGGCAGAAGTTCCCCTCGGGGCACGCCTCTGCTCCCTGGCCGTAGATCAGCTTCGGCTCATTGTCGTTCACTGCACTCCCTGACCGTTAAGGGCCGATGCGGCTGTCCGGTGCCCAGCCCCAGCAGTGGCCGGGCACCGGACAGCCGCCGGTTCTGCGGACCGCGGCTGTCCTGGGTAGTGCTTGAGAGCAGGGCCCAGGACGCCGTGACGACGGCAGCGGCGCAGACACCTGGCCGACACACTACGAGCCCATATTGCTACTCAGCGTAGCGGCACGCGAGTTTATGTGGAAGCTCCGGGGAGAACCCCGCCTGCGCGGGCACTCGGGGTCGCCGTAGTACTCGCGAAAAATCGGGCGGATATGGCTGACCTGCGGTGATGCCGAGAGCTACGCCCGGCGGCGCGGGCTGGAGAGCGCCTCGGTGGCCTGGTGCACGGCGGCGAGGCCGGGCTTGACGTAGCGCTGGACGGAGCGCAGCGACCTGTGCCCGGTCTTCGCCATGATCACGTTGGCGGAGGTGTTGGCGTCGCCGAGGTGGGTGGCCGCGCTGTGGCGGAGCTGGTGCAGGCGTAGCCCGTCGCCGTGCTGGCCGAGCAGGATCCGGGCGCGGTCGTAGCCGAGCCGGGCCCGGCCGGTATCGGGGCACAGGTCGCGCGGGTCGGTGGTGGCGCGGCGGTGTGGGCCGGGCCGGTGGGCGGAGAGGAACAGCGGGCCGCGTGTGCGGCCGGCGATGAGCCGGGGCAGTAGGTGGGCGGTGCCGGTGCCCCAGGTGATCCACATGGTGTCGCCGCCTTTGACGACGACGCGGGCCTGCTTGTTGGGCAGGTCGAGGTCCTCGATGTTGAGCGCGAGCACGGCGGAGGCTCTGCTGGCGGACTCGTAGAGCATCCGCCACAGCGTCTTCTCCCGCAGCGGGACGTCGCGCCGCCTGCAGAGCCGGTCGATCCGGGACCGCGACACCGCCTTCGTGTCGTCGGCGGGCTCGCGGCGCCGCTCGGCAGCCGCGGGCACCGCTGGCGCGGCCCAGCGCCTTCGGGTCGCGCACCAGCCCAGCCAGGAGCCGACCGCGGCGCGGTTGCGGTTCCACGTCGCCGGCTTCGCCGCGCCCCACAGCTCAGCGAGCGCGTCGGCGATGTCGTCGTCGGCGAGCTCGGCGAGCGCCTGGTCCGGGCCGAGCCGCTCGGCGGCCCGGTCGAGCACGTTCGTGTAGGCGCGCAGCGTGTGCGGGTTGCCCCGGATCGCCGGGGCGTCGAGGAAGGCGTCGACGGCGGCGCGCACCGTCGGCCCGCCGGCCGAGCCGGCGGCGGGGCGGGCGTCGAGCTGGGTCACCGTCGCCGCCATCCACCTCGACCCTTCGTCTCGATCCACCTACCGGATAACGCGCACGAGTCGCGTCCCAGTGGCCGCCCGGTTCGTGCTGGCCGCCAGGCCCTGGTGTGGATCAGGCTACCGGATAAGGCGCTGTTATCCGGTAAAGCGACGGAACTCGTCCATCAGCACTCTGTCGGGATCACCGGAGCGACGCGTCCAGCTGACAGATCAGTTCTCCGACCCGCCCACCGCCACGCGGGGCGACCGGGTAGCGCCTCAGGACGTCCACCACCACGGGCCGCGCGAGGATCCGCACCCGCGCGAGGTGGTCGGCCCCGACGGTGGGATCGTCTCCGGCGGCGAGTTCGAGCGCTCGTGCGGCATGAGCTGCCGCTCCGAGGATGTGCTTGACCTGAGTAGCGTGTGCCAGGGGATGGAGAAACGCCGCACCGACCGCGTGGCCGGCCGCGCGCGCGGCGTCGCTCGCCGCAGCCCGTCCCGCATCACGGGTCTCCTGAGCCGCCCGATGTGCCGCCCACGCGCTGTCACGCATCGCTTTGGTCCGCGCGGCTCCCTGCGCGAACACCTGCGCAGCGTCGATCGCAGCTCGCGGGCGTCGATCGTCAGGGCGTTCACGTTCGAAGATCGCCAATGCGGGCTGTGCGCACGCCGCCGCGTAGCCGACGACCGCGCGGAGTTCGGACCGGCTGAGCTCGATCGTCGTGGAGTCATCCGCCATGGCGTCATCCTTTGCCGCGCAGAGGGCCTGTCAGGGACCACGGGTACATCCCTGTGCCGGAAGCGGACCATGCATCGGGACCATCACACCGGTCAGAACAAGGTGTCGCGCACCCGCAGCGGCCGGTACCCGGTCGGGCCGAGCTGGGCCGGCCCGACAGAGGGTGATCTTGTCCAGGTCCCGGATGCGGGGCGAGAGCTGTAATCCCAGCAGGTCGAACAGGCCGAAGCCGACCAGCGTGACCCCGTGCGTGTCGGTGGTGTGCTCGATGATCGGGATGTCGGTGGCGTTGCCGAGGATCTCGTCCAGGACGTGGTGCGCCTCACGCGTGGTGGCAACGATGACCTCCGTGTCATAGGTGGTGTGCTGGTCGGTCACGTGCGTGTACGTCGAGAGCCCCTTATGGGCGAAGTACCCGCTCAGAGCCCTGGCGGTGACGGAGTTGCCGCGAGTGGGGAACCGCTGCCCGTCGCTGGAGGACAGCGTGCCGGAGCCGGAGACCGGGGTCGGCGGCAGCTTCGGGTGGTAGCCGATGAGCGCCAGGTTCGCCGCGCGCAGTGTCTCCTCCCGCACGTACCACTCCGGAACCCTGCGATCTACCAGGGCCGGTCACACCCGGACGGCTCCCTGGGGGCGTCCTACCGGGCCGGGCGGTCACGGCGCGCCCGAGACGACCCCCGCCACCGACGCGAGGACGGAGATGCCCTCACCCGGATCGCCCGCGGCCGCCGGTCGATCATCACGTGATGGTCAATCTGGGTGCCGTCCGCAGCCACGCAGCCGTTGGCTGCGGACCTCGGCCCGATCACCCCCGCCGGAATGTAACTTAGAGTCACGAGCATGGTGCGGAATGTAGCTCCAAGGTCTGGGGTGGATGCCGTGCGCCATCGACGAAGTGGATGGGACTGACGTGACTTCAGCAGAGCAGACACGGCCGAGGAGCCTGTACCCGGAGCTGGACGAGGGAACGCTGATGCGGTTCTTCGAGGCGCTGGTGAGCGGCGACACCGGTCGACTTGCTCCTTCCCGGGCGGCCGAAATCGACCAGGCACGGGAGCTGGTCGCACCGGTCCGGGTGAAGGTGCCCGGCGCCGACGTCGGCGCCGGCAGCGTGGAGCTGGACGGTGTGCTGTGGAAGCAGCGCACCGGTGCCGAGCAGTGCCCCGGGATCGTGATGCCCTCGCCGTGGACGGGCCTGGGCTGGCTGGTGTACGTGGTGCAGGCCACCCGGTTCGCGCTCGCCGGCTACAACGTCCTGACCTACACCACCCGCGGCTTCGGCGCCTCCGGCGGCGAGGTCGAGGTCGCCGGCGAACCCGACGTCAAGGACGCCAGCAGGGCCCTCGACTACCTGATCGAACAGGCGGGCGCGACCAGGGTCGGCTTCCTCGGCGACTCCTACGGCTCCGGCATCAGCCAACTGGCCGCCGCCCAGGACGAACGGATCGACGCGGTCGTCGCGCTCAGCACCTGGGGCGACCTGGGCGAGGCCTTCTACGAGAACACCACCCGGCACGTGGCAGCGGTCCAGACGCTGCTGGGCGCCGCCCAGCAGGCCGGTGCCCGGCTCAGCGAGAGCACGCAGCGCGTTTTCGGCGACGTCCTGAGCAACCAGAACATCGAGGCGACGCTGAAGTGGGCGGCCGAGCGCTCCCCGCTCACCTACGTGGAGCGGATCAACAGGCGCGAGGTGCCGGTGTACTTCGCGCACGCCTGGCACGAGACGCTGTTCCCGACCAACCAGACGCTGAGGATGTTCCACGCCCTGACCGGGCCCAAGCGCATCAACCTCTCGATCGGCGACCACTCCAGCCCCGAGATGACCGGCATGGTCGGCCTGCCCAACCGGATCTGGGAGGACGCCCACCGCTGGCTGAACCACCATCTCAAGGACGTCGAGAACGGCATCGGCGACGAAGACCAGGTGATCAGCCAGATCATGTGGAACAAGACGTTGGAGTCCCGGCCCACCTGGGACGCGGTCACCGGCCGCACCGAACGCCTCTACCTCACCGCCGCACCCGCCGGCGAGGACGACGGCGCTCTCATCGACAAGCCCGGCTCCGCATGGAGCACCGTCATCCAGACCAGCGCGGACACACCGGCCACCGTCGCGGACGCGATCATCACCACCGGCTACGCGGAGATGGCCGGCAACCCGAAGACCTACCCGACCGGCGATATCAGCCACGCCGACGCCGGGGTGTGGACGAGCACCCCGATGGCCGTCGCGGCCCGGCTCCGCGGCATCCCCCGGCTGCACCTCACGTACACGCCGAGCGCCGGGCAGTCGACGTTCATCGCCCACCTCTTCGACGTGGCCGCCGACGGCAGCGCGCACATCATCACGCACGCCCCGTTCACCAGCCTCGACGCGGACCCTGGACAGCCGGTGACGGCCGACGTCGAACTGCAGGCCACCGGCTACGACATCCCGGCCGGTCACCGGCTGATGCTCGTCCTCGACGGCACGGACCCCTTCTACGGGGATGCCAACCCGCCCCGCGCCACCCTCACTATCGCCTCGTCGCAGGACGACCCGTCCTACCTCGACATCCCGCTGAGCTGAGCCGCCCCAGGCTGGGGAGCGGGCACCCCAGCCTCTCCCCAGCCCTCACAGGCACCATGCGCCATTCGGATCATCAGACCTACCGCCTACGCGGTCTTGGGCAGGTGCGCATCCACCGCCCCACCCGCCGCCGATCGAGGCGTCTCACCGCTGACCACCGATGCCCGGACGTTGATCCACCGGTTCCGCCAGTCGCACTGCCCACCGGCGGGGGAGGCAGGGGATCCGGCCGGTGCAGCGGCCGCGTTCGAGTTCTCCGAGTACGGATTCGACCACAGCGGTGACGGGGTAAGCGCCGTCGTCAACAACACGGCCGAGGACAACGCGCTTTTCTCGGCCGCCAACCAGCAGGGGCACTCACGGGGATGTATCAATTCCAGGGGCGCCCCCCGTCTCCGACAACGGACGTTGCCGGAGACGGGGCAATGGCTGTTGTCGGAGGGCTACTGTGGTTCGGGTGGGATCTTCCGACCCGAGCTGGCCGCCGGGGGAGTGCTCCAGTCCTCGCGCCGTCGCGGTGGCCTACCTGGCCGACCTGACCCGCCGTGAGCAGCGCTTGGCCGCCGAACGCGACCAGGCCGTCGCCGACGCCGTCGCGGCTGGTGCGGACTGGGGCCAGATCGGCCAGGCGACCGGCCGTACCCGGCAAGGCGCCCGGCAACGGTGGAACCGCCGGCTACCCCCGCCCCGCCTGGTCGCCCATGACCGATTCCTTCCCGATGACCCCGTCCACGCTCCCGCCGACCGCATCCCGGCCGGCCCTCACCTGATGCCGGAAGTCCCCGATCCCGCCCTGGCCGCCTGGATTTTCACGTGGCAGGTCTGGCATGACGAGCCACCCGAGGACCCCTGGGCCTCTCTCCGGCCGTAGCCGTGATGACCTCGATGCCAGCAGGCCGGGACACCTCTCACCTGTCGATCTTGTCGGGAAGGGATCGATTCTCGGACGGTCGCATGGTCCTGGTAGTCACGGGCGAGGCCCACGACGCCACGGAAGCGCCCGGCCGTAGGCGTCGATGATGCGTGCGCGGTCCGAGGGCGCGGTGCCGCGGAGGACGACGGCCAGGCCCAGTAGCCAGGGCAGTCCTGGTCAGGAGTCGAATTTCGTAATGCCCTGTTCCTCGAGGTACTTCTTCATCTCCACCTGGAGTGGTGTGAGCCCGGCGTGCTCGTGTTCATGCTCGTCGAGCCAAGAGGCCACGGACTCCAGCCGCGGGACGATCCAGCTGTCGTCCTTGTCGGCGCGGTAGACGCGGTAGCCGCCTGGTGTGACGGTGATGACCAGGCGGGCCGCGCCGTACAGGCCGAAGCACCACGCCGCGCCGTCCTCGTCGAGCTCAAGCCGCCAGTCCGTCCGGTTCTCCAGCAGCCGGGCGAGGCGGTCGTAGCGTTCGAGGGACTGGTCGTCGCCTTCGGGATCGGTTGGCGGACCTTCGGGGGTGCTCATGCTTTCCGAGCGTAGACACCCGATATGCCTGCCTCTGGCGGTGCCGGTTCCGGTCGACTGTTGATCGTTTCTGTCGTTCCGGTTCCAAGGTTGTGGAACGACGGGCAGGGGGCCCGCTCCCGTGTGAATGTCCGAACTCGCGTGCGTGGCTGAGCTGGGCGTCTGTGTGCAGGCGAGTTCAGTCCCGCGTGATGGGTCGGAGCCGACACCGTCTGCACTACGGTCAGCCTCGACCATGATCGTGTGTGCGGGTGGGAGTTTCCAGTTGGCCGAAGCCCGGTGGTTGAGCATGGGGTACTGACCGCTTCCGGCGCGATGTGGGACACCGCAGCGCGCCAGGCTGAGGCGATCGGCGTCGGCGGTGCTCTTGAAGACACGGCGAGGATGAGTGACGATCTTCCTGTCGGGTCTGTGCTGAACGTCTATCACTCCGGGGAGGACCCATGGCCTGGAACCACATGCAGGTGCAGATCGACCATCTCTGGGGGCCGGTAGACGTGATTGTTGGCCTGGGGAGCATGAGCCGTCAGGAGGCGACGGACGCGGTCCAGGAGATCCTCGACCGTCTGGTGGAGATCAGCCCGGAAACGGCGCGGGTCGCCGCGGAGACCTGGAGACGAGGAACCTACCTTGAAGCCGGGAGACGAGGACTCCCGGTCAAGGAGGTCTATGCCTGGTACGGCGACGATGTGGACTTGGGCTGGGCGTCGACCTCATGGGAGATCTACGAGTACCCCGATGGCGCAGACCCGGGCCGTGCAGCAGCAGCGCTGTTCGACGACTCGCTCCTGACGGACAGCGAAGAAGGAGACGGCCACATGGTCTTCGTGCATCGCTCCCTCGGGATAGAGGACCAGGTGGAGAAGATCCCGACCCTCGAATGGCTCCGAGAGCAGGAGCCTTCCACCTGGAAGGGAGGGCCGCCATGGCCATTTCGTAACTGACAGGCCAAACTGATCATTCTCGGTATGGGAGTCGCCGGGTCGGCTCAGCTGGTGACGGCGGCGCTGGTGATTCGTAGGTAGTTGTAGACGGTTTCGCGGCTGATGCCGAACGCGCGGGCCAGGTCGGACTTGCGCTCGCCGGCGGCGGCGCGTTCGGACAGCTCGCGGGCCTGGTCGGGGGTGAGGGCGGGCTTGCGGCCGGTGTAGACACCGCGCTGGCGGGCGACGGCGATGCCTTCGCGTTGGCGTTCGAGGATCAAGGCGCGTTCGAACTCGGCGAACGCGCCCATGACCGACAGCAGCAGCGTCGCCATGGGCGAGTCCTCGCCGGTGAAGGCGAGGCTCTCCTTGACGAACTCGACCCGCACGCCCTTGCCGGTCAGGGTCCGCACGAGGCGGCGCAGGTCGTCGAGGTTACGGGCGAGGCGGTCCATCGAGTGCACGAGCACGGTGTCGCCGGTGCGGACGAACGCGATCATCTCGTCGAGCTTCGGCCGGGCGGTGTCCTTCCCGGACGCCTTGTCGATGAACACCCGCTCGACGTCGACCCCGTCGAGTTGGCGTTCGGTGTTCTGGTCGACGGTGCTGACCCTGATGTAGCCGACCCGCATCCGCCCCGGCCCCTTCCACGCTGGGAAATGTCAGGCTGGACTCTAAGAACCGGGCGGACAGGCGTCAAGAAACCGCGCCGTGGACTCTATTCTGACGTTTCTGCGGCCAGGTGATCGTGTGGTGTTGGGGTGTACCCCAACACCACACACCCGGGCGGCACCCACAAGATCGAATCAGGCTTCGGCGTGCGACGCCCCCCGGACACACCAGCCGCCGCCACGGCGTCCGGATGCTCCTTCCTGAACAGCCGCGCGAAGTCGGCGACCACCCGCTCCCCGATGCGCCCAGAGAATTACCGGGCGTCGACATTCCAGTCTTTCGGCCCGGGCCCGGGGTCGGGTCGGGTCGGTGCAGCGTCCACAGCCGCACCGTCGCGTCATGGCCGGCGCTGGCCAGGAGTGTGCCGTCTGGGGAGAACGCGTCCCGAATAGGCCGGATGGTCCCCTCTGGTGTGACATCATGCCGCCGGTCAGACCGGCCCTCGGCGGAGCGGGAGGCAGATGCGCAGGATCCGCCGTCTCGTTTCGTCCGTCCTGCGGCGCAGGATGCGCTACAGCGTCACGATCGCCGCTCTCACCGTGGTCAGCGTGCTGGTGCTGCTGTGGGCGCGGGCCGCGGGGGAGACGTTCTCCGGCGACCTGCTGATGAACCTCGGTGCGACGGTCGCCGGTGCGGTCGTCACCGCGATGGTCCTGCAACCACTGATCGAGCGCGCGCAGACGCCCGAAGTGGTCGTACACATGACCTTCCCGCACGCCCGGTTCCTCGACGCGATGTCCGACACCGCCAGCCGAATCAAGATCATGGGTGCCTGGCCGTACGGGATGGACCCGGCGCACCGACGGACCTTCCTGGAAGTGCTGCACCGAGCCGTCGACGCCCGAGTGCCGGTGCAGATACTCGTCCTCGACCCGTCTAGCCCTGTCTTCCGCACGTGCGTGCGGAGAGACAGCTACGCGATCTCTTGTTCTGACCGCGTCGGAGTGATCGCGATCTGTAGTGGCGGGTCTGGGACTGTTCGTGGCTGTGTCGGTCGCGA